>CAJWGZ010000076.1 GCA_913041075.1 uncultured Fidelibacterota bacterium
TGGGAGAGATCATGCTTTATGCATCGTATGCTATGATTGTCCAACATTGGATTCCCTGGGCTATTTTGGCCTGGGTATGGATCGGAGTATTTCTGGTCAATATACTTCAGAAAGAAGCTTCCATGTCTCGATATCCAGAATGGGCAGATTATAAAAAGAAGAGTGGCATGCTTATTCCCAAGCTATTTTAAATTTTCACGATTCGTACAAGCTAGAGTGACGGTCGTTTTGAGGCTGTTAACTATTTTATCTATCGGCAGTATTGTTCTAGGACAGGGCAATGTTGTAAGTGAAAACTCATTTACAGCATATGATGAAGTATTCTCTGGCACAGATAAACTCATTACCATGGTACCCGTGGCAGGTGGATTGTTCAATATGGGCAGCCCTAAGGATCAAATAGGAAGACGAAAAGATGAAGGACCGGTTCATGCTGTACTATTGGGTGATTTCTGGATAAGCACAATGGAGATACCCTGGGATTTATACGAATTATTTGTTTACCGTAACGCTGATACGCCTGCAGAAAACCGGAGAGAAGTAACGCTTGATATTGATGGTGTATCCGGCGCCACTATGCCTTATGTTAATTATAATAAACCTGGTTATCCAGCCATCAATATTACCCAGTATGCCGCCTCGCAGTTTTGTAAATGGCTTACTGCGAAAACGGGACACTATTATCGACTGCCAACTGAAGCAGAATGGGAATATGCCTGTCGGGCAGATTCAAAAGATAATTTTTCTTTTGGTCCATCAAGAAAATCAATAGCCAGCTACGCTTGGTACAAGGGTAATAGTGACGGTAAATTGCATAAGGGAGGGATGAAAGTACCGAATGCACTTGGGTTATATGATATGCATGGCAATGTTGCTGAGTGGGTAATTGACCGGTACGATCGGAATGGATATCCGCATCATGCTGATATGGTGACGGATCCTTTCCAGCTGGGTAAAGAGTTGTATCCGCGGGTAGTGCGCGGGGGATCATACAAGGATAAACCTGCCAGGCTACGCTCTGCGGCGCGAGGTTATTCAAAAAGATCCTGGAAAAAAAGGGACCCCCAATCCCCGAAAAGTTTATGGTGGCATACAGACGCGATCCATATTGGATTTCGTATCGTGCGACCCAGAACTCTGCCTAACCAGAGCGAACTAACTAAATATTGGATTGAACCAATAAAGGAATACTAAAACGCTATGAAAAATCAAAAAAATAATCAAATTGATCGCAGGACATTTTTAGGCCATTCCGCCAAAATTACCGCTGCAGGCTTGATTTTAAACAAGCTGCCAGCAGCTACGAGAAAATATGTTTCATTTGCAGGAGAAATAAAAGTAGCGCTGGTGGGCTGTGGTGGTCGTGGCACAGGTGCGGCAGGCCAGGCCATTGCTGCAGATCGTGATGTACGGTTGGTGGCTGTAGCCGATGTTTTTGCGGACCGAGCTCAGCAATGCCTATTCAACTTGGCTGAAAAACATGGTGATTCCGAGCAATTGGCCGTTACTGAAGATGCCGTTTTCATTGGTTTTGATGCTTACAAGAAAGCTATTGCCATGGCCGATGTGGTCATCCTAACAACACCTCCTGGTTTCCGACCGCAGCATTTTGCCCATGCCATCAACAAGGATAAACAAGTTTTCATGGAAAAACCTGTAGCTACAGATATCGCTGGCATAAAAAAAGTGCTGGAAACCGGAAAAATTGCGGACAGAAAAAAACTGAATGTAGTGGTAGGTTTACAACGGCATTATCAGCGTTCCTATCGTGCAGTAAAAAAACGTCTGGATAGAGGATCTATTGGGGACATTATTTCTGGACAGGTTTACTGGAACAGTGCCGGCGTTTGGGTAAAGCCGCGGGAACCACAGCAGACTGAGTTGGAATACCAAATGCGTAACTGGTATTATTTTAATTGGCTATGCGGTGATCATATTGTGGAGCAGCATATTCACAATATAGACGTGGCCAACTGGTTCATCGGGGCACCCCCCGTTTCTGCTCAAGGTATGGGCGGTCGCGAAGTACGGAAAGGACCTGACCATGGTCAAATATTTGACCATCATTTTGTGGAATTTACTTACCCGGATGGACAGGTGGTTGCCAGCCAATGCCGCCACCAACCAGGGTGTATGAATCGTGTCGATGAAGTCTTCCAAGGATCCAGAGGGAGTGTGCATGTGCATAGCGGCAACTATGGAATTATTCAATCAAAGCGCGGTAGAGAGATCTATAATCATGTGGATGAGAACGATATTAATCCTTATCAGCAGGAACATAATGAACTGTTTGCAGCAATAAAGGCTGGAAAACACCTTTTTACCGATTTTGAGAGGGGATCTAACAGTACTATGACTGCAATCTTGGGTCGAATGGCAAGCTATTCAGGTCAGGAAATCACATGGGAAGAAGCGCTGGCATCAAATTTAAAACTTGTACCTGAAAATCTAAGCTCATTCAAAGATACAGCGCCGGTATTGCCAGATGAGGAAGGAAATTATCCAGTGCCAGTGCCTGGCGTAACCAGATTTATTTAACTTGTAAGGATGAAACCATGAAACGCAGACAATTCATTAAAACAGGACTTATAACATCTTCGCTGCCCTTAGCAGGAAGCCTACTCTGGGCCAATTCAATGAACCAGAAAACAAAAAAAGGTGATCCTTTCAACCTGTTGTATGCTCCTCATTTTGGGATGTTCACGCATCATAGCGGTAAAGACCTGATTGACCAGATCCAATTCATGTATGATCAAGGCTTTCGGTCATTGGAAGATAATGGGATGAAAGACCGTCCTCTTTCCGACCAAGAACGTATTGCTAAAAAAATGAATCAACTGGATATGACCATGGGTGTTTTCGTTGCCCACAAAATCTACTGGAACAAACCTAATCTAGCCAGTGGGGATAAAGATCTACAAAATGAGTTTGTCGATCATATCAGAGAATCTGTTGAAGTGGCAAAACGGGTCAATGCTAAATGGATGACCGTAGTCCCCGGCCATGTGGATCTGGGCCAGGAAATGGGCTATCAAACCGCGCATGTTGTGGAAGCACTACGGCGGGCCAGCACTATACTTGAACCACATGGATTGATCATGGTCCTGGAACCGCTGAACTGGTGGACAAACCATGCCGGGCAATTCCTTAGTGAGATACCACAAGCCTACGAGATCTGTAGAGCCGTGGATAGCCCTTCCTGCAAGATTCTATTTGATATCTATCATCAGCAAATAACAGAAGGAAATATTATTCCAAATATTGACAAATCATGGGACGAGATCGCTTATTTTCAGATTGGTGATAATCCAGGAAGAAAAGAACCAACTACCGGAGAGATTAATTATAAGAATGTGTTTAAACATATTCACGATAAAGGTTATAAGGGAGTGCTAGGGATGGAACACGGCAACTCTAAATCCGGCAAGGCAGGGGAGTTGGCTGTGATTGCAGCCTACAGGAAGGTAGATTCGTTTAAATAACTTTTTCTAGGCTGGGATTTTACTGGCCCTTCGGAAGGGCTGTAGCTTCGAAAGACGCGAATCCCAGGTGATGCAGGTATTGTGCGGTGCCTGTTAGAAAGACCGTCCGAAAAATATTGCGTTTAGAAATAAACCATCTGTACCATACCAAAATGCCCGGAAGTGCGGATTATCAGCAAACAACACTACATAACCACCATCGACCTTGCGGGCAATAATTGCCGCGGTGTTTTTTATATCCGCCAGTAATTCATCAGCTATGTAACCACTTAAAAGTGGCGTTTCTGTATAACGACCTACATTAGCTGCATCCGCTACAGATAGTTCATATAAATATTCATTGTTTCTAAAAACTGGTATCATTTTTTTATAGCCAAAAGCAAGTGGATGAGTTGTGTCCAGGGCCAGTTCAAAGATTGATCCGCCAATTTGTTGTGCCCCCTTGGTAGTCCGAACCTTTTCATAGGCGATATCTAAGGTGTCCTTTTTTGAATCTTTGATTTCTTCTTTTACAATTCCATTTTTTATTGCCCAGTTTGATCCACTACTGGTTGTAATAAGACAGCCGCCCCGGCTGATCCAGGATTTGATGGTTTTAACATCTGTTGAATCGATGGGCCCAAAATATCCATCTGTCATAACCAGAACATTGTATTTATCCAAGAGAGTTCTATTGATTTGGTCTGTGTTGATTAAGGATACAGGAATGTGCATTCTTTCATTCAATAAGTGCCAGGCCTGACCTACGCTGTAAGCGCTTGTTCCTTTACCAGCAAGCAGAGCAACTTTCGGTTTTTCCAGAACAGCATGAAGACCGCCAAGGTCAGGGCCATCATCGGCCAAACCAGTGTTTACGGCATATATATTTACAAAATCCTCTGCCGCAATAGTGCGTACCACTTTGTGGACATCATCATTTGAGATGTTTAATGTTTTATCACGTTGGACCAACGGTATGATTATTGAGCCCCGTTTAAAATTTACCAAACGCCCATTAATCGTAATACTAAATGGTTTCATTGCCAAGCGTGGGATTATTCCTAAATCCAAGATGCGATAAAGCGCACGCGGAGCATAATAATCACCCCATTCCATAATATAAGCGTAGGTTGCCCTACCACCGATCTTTGCCCCGGCAGTAAAGTATCCATCAGGTAACTCATCGCCAATGATGGCACTGGGGTTTTGTTTCAATTCGATATAATCCACACCAGCTGCCAGCGGTAATGACCAAGCTGATACATCATAGAATAAAGAATCTTTAAAGGAAGTCACTTTTTCCATAATTGCTTTAATAAAACGTGACTGTGGCTGATCGACAGAGACCAACACTGCCTTACCCGGTTCAAATTTCATATTGTTTGCAGCATATGGTTTTTTCAATGAATGTAATTTGACCTGGTGTTGCACCAAATTATTGAGCAATAACCCTACCTGGGTTTTTTTATAATCAGTACTTATCAAATAGGCCTTGGTCGGAAATTGAATTGCTGCTTTACTGGCATCGCGGTAAAAGTTTCGCTGGTGTTTTAGAAATTCATCCCGCATTTGCCACATTCCTTCCAAAGTTCCCAACGATGCGTTAAAATGGTTTTTAATAGAAAATGTGTAGGAAAGTTCGCCGCTGGTCGTAGAAGTTGCTAGCCCTCTGGATGATGCCTGCTCAAACAAGATACCAACCGCACCAGTTACATCTGGGAAAGTGGAACCTTTTCCATAGTAGAAATCATCAAAACGTTCCTTAGAGTAATACAATACGCCAATGTTGTTCAGTGCTTCGGCATGGTAAG
>CAJWGZ010000077.1 GCA_913041075.1 uncultured Fidelibacterota bacterium
CAGCCCCCGCTACAATGAAAACCCGTCTTATTGACGGGTTTTTTGTTTATAGACAATTAGGACTCGTGGGGTGTAATATTGCTCTTCAAATAAATAATCCAATGAAAAAGACATTAATCTTATTACCATTATTACTGATTGTCTCAATTGCAAATGGTGTAGATCTAATTGTTGATCAAAGTGCGCTTTCGCAATATGGGACGGATAACTACCTTTTGTTTGATGGATTTGGTGACGACCCTAGCCACAGTGTGACAGGTACCGATGAGGTCCATTTATGGAATGGAGAAGAAGAACCGCCTGACAATGCACCCACAGACTGGATCAATTATACTCAGGAAGCATTAGTCTATATGGACGCATATGTGGCAGATGGTGCTACAGCCCATCATCGCGAAATCATGGGTAATGGCTTCCCGGGTGTCGGCGGTAATAGCTCGCAAAGGCCACCATCAATATCGATTCATTATGGCAACCAGATTAGATATGGATTTGGATTTGGGGTGGGCACTCAGGGAGCACGTGAAATAGTTGAAGGAACAGACATACAAGAAGAAATTTGGCAACATATAGCCGTTACGTTTGATGGTGAAAATTTAAAATTATATGTAAATGGTGAACTGGTGCAAAGTGACAATCATGCAGGAGAGACTCCAGTAGCAGTACCGGTAAAAATGCTGGGCTCATCCTTCCGCGGTAAAATGGATGAGGTCCGAATGTGGAATGTGGCCAGGACTCAAGAACAGATTCAGGCAGCAATGAATGATACTTTAAGTTTAGATGACAGAGACGGGCTGGTATCATATTTTACAATGGATCTCAATGAAGATTGGAAGTTAATTGATAAAAGCGGAACTGTCGATCCTATCGGGATTTTTCCTGGGGACGTCCACAATGACTTTGATAATAATGAGATTTTACAAGAATATTATTCTGACGATTGTCCTAATGGACCCGATGGGAGCACCAATTGCCCGTATCCCACCATCCGCAGTGCGATGGATGATGCACAGCCCGGGGACCGTATTTATATCAAGGGAGGGAGATATAATGAGCTTTTCAACAAATATAGGTTTAATGGTTTTGATTGGCCTACTGGTTCAGTACCCGCTCCAACAATTACTTTTGAAGGATATCCCGGTGAAGATGTGAGGATCGATGGTACTGTACCCATTAATGCAGAGTGGGAGTATCATGAAAATGGTATATGGAAAGCGGTTCTGGATATGGATGCCATTTCAAAACAGATCATGAGGCCGGTTGATACCCTTTACAGTGTGTTTGTAAATGACCGGTATATGATCCCTGCTCTCCCCTTTAATATAAAAAATCCTACCGACCCTACCACCGGTAACCCAAGGAACCCTGAGCCGAATACTATATGGGAAAATATTGGGAAAAATCCTTTCTTATACAGCCCAGATAGTTCCGATGCATGGCCGTATTTAGACTCCCCGGCCTACCCTAATGGCATTGAATATTATTTACCTGGTGAATATGCAAATTTAGATACAGTGGAAGAGTGGTCATTTGATGCTAGCACAAGTACTTTATACCTCTACCCCGGTGGAAATTTCAACTTTTCATCCCCAAATGTCCGGGTAAGGGTAAGGGTAATAAATATAAATTTTTTAGACTCGGATAATCTTGAATTCAGAAATATCCATTTTTTTGCCGGCGCACAAATTTTCAGTAATTGCAATTATAGGACCATGGAAGATTGCAGATTTTCATTTGGTGCGTTCTTTGGCGGAGAGTCCAGTATAGGCTCTGGCAGTAGTAATGGTTATAGTGATCATATGACCATCAGAAATTGTATCTTCGAATATAGCAATGGTCGATCTCCCTTTTGGGGTGTTGGACATCAATCTACAGTAGAAAATGTTTTAGTCAGGTATAATGATTGGTTTCATGGTTCTGCTAACTATGTAGGTGGAGACCATGCAGGCCCCGCATACTATCGTTATCTTACAATAGAGAATAGCACCAATGCCGGTCTCTGGCCTGGAAGGGGTGGTTTGGTAGAGTATAGCCGCTTTGAGAATCTATATGATGGCGTAGACGGCAGCGGCATTCAAAGAAATGGAGCGACTGTTGAATATGGCACGACGCGTTATTCATGGATTATAAATATGCCGGGTCTGAATGGTATGCGGTTTAATAGTGCCTGCGGCGGCACTGAAGGGGATGTGCATCATGTTGTTGCCATAGGTGCCAGCCGCGGTATGAAACTGAAAGGTGACTATCATGAAGTGTACCATGTTACCACATACGATAATAGGAGGAACGATATCTCTCTTGGATGGGGTAAGTATTGTGGCCCGGACAGGGCAGGGGCTACTGAACCTGGCAACGTTAACTCAAGAATCCTTAACAGTATTGCAGAAAGCTCATTGGATTGTAGCTCACCCGACTGCAAGCCCACAGAAGGCCTGACGGAAGCTGATTCCCTTATTGAAGACATTTCGAATTATGAAACATTTGCAGCTTCGGGCATCTGGTATGGTCGATTTTTGAGGCGTTGTGTGGATAATTGGTGTTCTTATTTTCCTGCACCGCAAATTGAACTGGCAAACCCCTGGTATGGCTGGCATGCTGAATCTGAAGAAACTCTTTTAGAGGAGTTTGGTGAAGTTCCGTGGGATGACCAAAGACAGAGTTATGATTTTCGCCCCAGGAAAGGATCTAATTTGATTGATGCTGGCGTGATAGTTCCAGGAATAAATGATGGTTTGGATAGTCGTGATAATGCCCCAAGTCATGGCCTTTGGCTGGATGAACGGCCGGATCAACCATGGTTAGGTGTATACAATCCAGTTGGTGCGGATTTTAATCACCCGCCTACGTATCCTGGACAGAACCGCAGGTTTGTAGGTGCTGCACCCGACATTGGCGCCTACGAATATGGCGATTCCGTATACTGGATACCGGGATACAGGTATTCTTATCCCAGTGTTCCCATACCCAATGATAATGCAGTAGATGTCCCCATAGATTACAGTGTGGTCTGGAATTACCCCTATAAAAAGGATTATACCGGCACAACGGCTACAGTTACTTTAAGCGGGCCCGGCGTAAACAGAGCTGAGACTTTTCGGTATCCAAATAATGTGCTTTTTCAAACGTTTCAACCGGGCGGGACCTACACCTGGTCCGTTACAGTGGACGGCATCAGTGGGGGAAACTGGACTTTCACGATCGCTGATAAAATGTATCCCACGAATGATCGATCAATAGATACAGTGGCTGTAGATAGTGCCCTCATACCATTTATTCATATTGATGAATGGCACGGGGAAACCGTTCTGAAAGTGAAGAAAAATAATATGGCCTTTTTACGTTTTGATATTCCAACCTCTCTCAATTACAGATGTACCATTCATTTAAACTTAGTCCCGGAAAATGTTTCACTGGCTGAAGATGGCGGAATTATTCTTTACGCATTTGATTCGGACTGGGGCGAAAGATTGACTGATGAAAACAACATAGGCATTATTGATCATAGTTTATTAACACCGTTAGATACGCTGTATGCTCTTGAGCCGGAAACCCCGGTATCTTTCGATTTAACTGATAATATTAATTCAGCTTGTAGAAATCACTCTTTTGCTTTGGGCGTTTTGGATTCTACAGATAACGTATCTTTTTACAGTAAAGAAAAAGAATATGAGCAAAGGGCTAATAACTATGCCCCCCGAATGAATGTTTGGCCTAGCCTTTCTTTTCAGGAATGCATTTATACTGTACTACCATCAGTTTACCCTGGTGATACGGACAACAATGGAGTTGTGAATGAATTTGATATTCTGCCTTTAGCCACTTATTTTTACAAAACCGGCCCACAACGTTGTACGGCTGGTTATGGCTGGTTACCGTCTCCTTTTGACTCTCTTTGGGTATTGAATTCTGCTGCCACATATGCCGATGCCAACGGAGACGGTATTATTGATGAAAGTGATTTATTCGGGATCGCGCTTAACTGGGGTAAGAGCCATGGGGACGGTTCGAACAATTTTGTAATTGATCCAGGTGACAGTACATTGGTTACCTTTCATAAACCTGCACTTGAACAATTATACCAGGCATTAAGCGGAGATGGTGAGCCGGTACGGAAGATGAGATCACTTTTGGAAAGAATATTAGGCATGGTAAACATGCCTGATAAATTCTCTCTTTATCAGAATTATCCCAACCCTTTCAACCCCATCACTACAATCAGATACGATCTTCCAGAACAGAGTCACGTAAATATTGTCATTTATGATATGCTTGGTAGAGAAGTAACTCAGCTTGTCAACGCCACCTTGGAAGCCGGCTATAGGTCAATACAATGGAATTCTACCAATAGTTTTGGCAAGCCCGTAAGTGCGGGAGTCTACATCTACCGGATAAATGCTGGGAAATTCATGCAGGCCAGGAAGATGGTGCTTTTGAAATGATAAAATTCAAGGAAAGAATGGAAAGGTGTTAAAGATAAACACAATATTCATTTTGTTCTTTGGTGTAATATTAACCAACTGTGGGCTTTTTGATAATGAGGATGAATCAATCGATAGCCCTATTGCCGCATTCGAAGCTGAACCTGCAGAAGGTTATGTTCCGTTGATAGTGACATTTACTAATAAATCTGATCCTGGCACAGGTAGTAATGTTGAGTATTTGTGGGATTTCGGTGATGGAGGTACAACAACAGCGGAGAATCCAGTTCATACTTTCACTGATGTCGGGTTTTTTTCCGTTACGTTGACAACTACAACAACTCATGGCAGTGACATTTCTGACCCGCAAGTGATTACGGTAGATACTACAGTAATTTCTCCAGTTTTGTTATTGTCATCCAGTTCTTCTTCAATAACAATTGGCGGATCAACATCAATATCACTGGAAATAACTGATCTGGGAATTTCCGTTTTTGGCGTCGAAATGCAGATAAGTTACAATGCAAGTGTTGTTGAGGTAGACACTTTAAGTTTTGTGCAGGGATCTTATTTTGGGACTAATGCAATTTCACTGTTTCAAATAGTGGATGATAAAATACATCTTTCGATCAGTGCAATTCATGGTGATGCCATGGTAAATGGCACCGGTCAATTAGCTGCGTTTGAAGTAACTGGGCTTTCTTCAGGAACGAGTACATTTACAATTGTACCTGAAGAGCTTCATTTTATTGATGA
>CAJWGZ010000078.1 GCA_913041075.1 uncultured Fidelibacterota bacterium
CCCAAATATGATGGGGGGCAGGATTTCCATTCCTAGTAATGGAAATGCAAACAATGGTGCTGAGATTTCCAGTGCAAATTTGGCATAGAGCCCGCTAGTGATGGTTAATAAATCAAAAATAAACCAGAATACCAAAGAAATCAGGATACCTTTCTTTGCTGTAACAGGAGAATTTGCTGCAGCGCAACGCTGATAGAAACCTGGATCTACAAATGTCCACATGGCGATGAAGAACCATACCAAAATATATTGTACTGACATTCCGCCAAACGGGTCAATATGCGTTTCTGGTAGTTGACTGATTATGGAGATTGGTGAACCATATTCACCCCAGGAAAAACCCAGTAGAATTATAAACCCGCCATACATTAGTATAAACTGGAAGATATCAGTACGAATTACTGCCCCAAATCCTCCGGTCCATATGTAAACCATACTGGTACCCAGCGCTAAAATAAGAGCCCAGCCCAGTGAAATATCCAAAAAGGTTTGCAGCAAAATACCAATACTTAGTATGTAAGGCGCAGGACTTGCAAGAACCATGATGAATATGGCACTCACAATTCCCGCACTCCGGCCATAATGATGATGAAAATGATCTGGAATTGAAATGAATTTTGTTATGGATATTCGTTTTGCCAGAAGCAAAGCAAAAATTAGACCAAATATGTAATAAGGCAGCGCAAAGATGAACCATGTTTGGACGCCGTATAAATATGTATTCTCCCCAAGTCCAAGAATACCACCATACCAAGTTGTTACTAGTGTGGCTACAAATCCGGGAAGACTCAAACGCCTGCCCATAAGCAGAAATTCTTCCGAATTGGATCTACTGCTACCTGATCGTATAAAACCAATAATGACCAGAGCTGCAGCATAAACCCCAAGTACCAAGATATCCAGGTAATGCATATTCAATCAGAGTGGGAACGGAATACCCAGATTTTCCCAGAACTAGTGATGATAAACTGGTGACCAGTTGCACGATTGCTTATGCCCCTACTTGAAAGAGGAAATGGTTCGTCTATTAATGGAAATTCAAGACCTTCCGTTGTAATAGACTGTATATCCTCTACTGGTACAATTGATACTAATTGTTGTTTAAATGAAGTAAATGACCGTTTGCCGTGATGACAAGTGATGGTAAAATAATCTGTCACAAAATTTATATCTAATTCATCACTGTAATTGGCTAAGAGTATCAGATTTCCTATAGTATGATCTTCCCTAAGTTGAGACGTACCCAGTACAGTTAGCGGCGAAAGGTTGTTTAACTTGCACCATTCAAATGCTTTATCCAAATCTGTATTATCTTGGTCAATAATTTTAACATAAAGTCCTTTAAATGAGTTTTGATCAACAGTGGTAGAATCCATATCACCAATAATTACATTAGGGGTTAATCCATTTTCTAATAATTTGTTGGCACTGCCATCTGTACAAATTATGGCTCCGGCTGTATGCAACTTATTTAATGCAGCAGGATGAGAAGGGTATTGTCCATTTGCCAAGATAATAAATGGTTTATTAAAATATTGTTTATCTAGTAAATCGATATTCATCTACATAGGAAATTAAAGTGCATTTGAGATCTTAAAGGTATAAGAAATTGATTGGTTGGACCGAAAATAGTTCTTTAATATGCTCTATTAGATTAAAGATAATCAAATATTTTTCACAACTTTTGCTGTTTTAACTTATGATTAATACCAAATTTAAAAAATGGGCTGTCCATCAATCCATCCACCATCCTAAACGTACACTCACTAGCGCTCTGATCATAACGTTGATCATGGGTTTTGGGCTGCAGCATTTTGTCATTGAAGATGATATGATGAAAATGATCCCTAAATCAGTTAAAACAAGAGTGGTGTGGGAAGAAGTAAAAGATGAATTTGGCAATACAGATCTGATTTTTGTAGCGTTTGGAGCTGAAGGGAAAAGCCTCTTCCAAAAAAAAGCAATGAGCGATTTGTGGGATTTTACTAAAGCCCTAGAAGCGCTTCCGGAAGTAGAGGAAATTCGCAGTCTCACAAATCTGAATAAAATGGAAAATGAAGATGGCTTTCTGTTAATTGATGATCTGGTCAATACGAAAGATTTATCCTTGGAAGAAATTGCGGACATTAAAGATTACCTGATAAGAAATCCGGAATTGAAAAAGCGAGTTATTTCTCAAAATGATGATTTCTTTAATATAGTAGTAATACCGAATGGCAATACTAGTGAACAGGCTTCTGTAGTAAAAATAGTTGCCACTGCAGAAAAATTACTTAGTGGGTACGACCTGCATTTTGGTGGCCCCCCTTATTTGGTTGGTATTGTAAGTAGTTTGGTGCGCGCCGATGCCATGTTCTTGGTGCGGATTGGATTGGTCATGATGGTGATAATACTGCTGGCCAGCCTGCGCAGCGTTGCTGGGGTATTTATGGTACTTTTTGTAATTATTCTCTCGCTCATAGGGATGATGGGGTCCATGGGCTGGATCAGGGGATTGACAGGATCGGAGCGGTTTGTTTTTTCTATTATGAACACATCAATGCCGATCATTCTAATGACAATAGCCAACTCAGATAGTGTGCATTTTTTAACAAAATTTTTCAAAAAATTGCGGATCACCGGCGATAAAGCCAAGGCAATTGAACAAAGTATTGATTCATTAATGCTGCCGATCTTTTTAACCAGTATAACCACAGCAGCAGCTTTTCTATCGCTGGTGTTTGCGCCGATAGAATACATGACCGGTTATGGCGTATCCATTGCTATCGGTATTTCCTGGGCATGGATACTATCCACCACGCTACTGCCATCATTAATCATGCTGAAGGATTGGCCTTTGAACTCCAGGGCAATTAGAAAACCAGGCTTACTGGAACGTATTGTTGATAAATTTGGCGGTAAAATCATAAAGTTTCCGCGTAGTATTTTAATTAGTGGCTTGCTCCTAGTGGCTGTTGGGATTCACGGCATCAAACTAGTTACCACTGAAGTAAATATGTTTTCCTTTTTTGAGAAAGGAAATAAGATCAGAGATAGTCTTGAGTTTCTTGATAAAAAAATGCTTGGTGCTATGGATCTTGAATTTCTGATCAATGGAGATATGAAAGACCCGGAATTGCTGCAACAGATCAGTCAACTTCAGGATTATGTTGAAAAGAACCCTAGTGTTTCCATAACGTTTTCGATTGCCGATGTAATTAAACGTATGCACCGCACTGTAATGGATGATGATCCGGACTACGAAACAGTACCCGATGATCGGGCTAAAGTGAACAACTTATACACAATGTATTCCATGTCAGGTGATCCCGATGACCTTACCGCCCTGGTTGACTATGAATATTCGAAAGCACTGGTAACAGCGATCCTAAAAAATGTTTCTACAAAAAGTAGTGTACTCTTTGTAAATGATATCGAACAGTTCGTGGATAAAAACTTCACGAAATATAAAGATATAACTGCCACGGGTCAGCTTGTAGTACTGCGCGATATGGTTGAATTGGTAATTAAATCATCTGTAATCAGTATCTGTGTATCAATTGTTGTCATTACCTTTATTGCAGCAATATTTTTTAGACATCTTGGTTGGGGTATCTTGGCTGTAATACCATTATCGGCAGCCGTAATTTTGAATTTTGGTTTCATGGGAATTCTGAAAATAGATTTGAACCATGTAACTGCATTACTATCGTCCGTTATCATTGGTGTGGGTGTTGATTTTGCCATTCACTATATTTCTCAGTATCGTCGCTTGGCCCGCGCCAAAGTACCTATTGAAACACGAAGTAATCGAGTCATTGATGAGGTAGGTTATCCAATTATCTTAGACGCATTGTCAAACATGGCTTTCGGCGCATTGCTATTCTCGGAATTCATTCCGTTACAACATATGGGCGGTTTGATGGTGTTTGCCATGTTTTCAACATCATTCGGTACGCTTACTATTCTGGCCAGTTTATTGGAACTCACAGGACGCCGAAAAAAGGTTATGAAAAAATTGCTAGGGGAACAATAATATGATAAGAACAATTTTTTTATTGACAATTATTTTTTCTACCACTTATCCACAAGATGGGATAGCTATAGCAAAAATGGTCGATGAAAGAAAAGCACCTCAGGATATTGTATCCAAAACAACAATGCTATTGACCAATAGTAAAGGAAAAACCAGGACTTCTACTATCTTATCAAAATCAATAAATAATGGTTCTAAGCAGATCTTATGGTTTTTGAACCCAGCTGATGATAAGGGGGTTGCATTCTTGAAAATCGAACATGATGACAAAGCAGATGAAATGCGTATGTGGCTTCCAGCGTTTAAAAAAGTTCGACGGATATCTTCATCAAAAAAGGGTGATTCATTTATGGGATCGGACCTCAGTTATGAAGATATGACCAACCGTGCCCTGGATGAAAATAATTATAAACGATTAGAAGATGATATGGTAGATGGTAAAGAATGTTTTGTTTTAGAAGTAGTCCCTAATGCAGAAATAAAATCAACATATTCAAAGCATATTACCTGGGTCGAAAAAGAAACGCTAATTGCAATTAAAGAAGAATCATATGATTTGGGAGGTAACTTAAGGAAAAAAAAGATGTTCCTTTTTGAATCATTATCTGGATACAATGTGATTAGTAACATATTTGTTGAGGACATTCAAAAAAATCACACCACAAAACTTACCATGGGTGATATAAAAGTTGATTCTGGTTTAGATGAAAGTCTTTTCCAGGAAAAGAATTTAAAACGTCTACCTCGAAATTAATTTTCTGCATATTTAGACGTAATATGCGTTATCGTTATATTTTTTTGTTCCTCACGTGCAAAATACTGTTTGGTCAATTATCTATTACAGGATCATTGAAGCCTACCGGCATGTTTCAAATTTCAGATCAATCGCGAATGGATCTTCCTTTTCGTCTGGCAGAGTTAAAGCTCGGTTATACAATGGGTGATTTCGATTTCATGTTGAATTCTGCTGTAGAGTATCGCTGGGGGGGAAATAATCCTGTATTTGATTTACGAGAAGCATATACGGTTTGGTTTCCCAATTGGGGTGAAGTCAAATTTGGGAAACAGATTCATGCCTGGGGTGTCGTTGATGGCAATAATCCTACAGATAATCTAAATGCCTACGATTATTATTTCATGTTTTTACCAGG
>CAJWGZ010000079.1 GCA_913041075.1 uncultured Fidelibacterota bacterium
ACCAGCGGTATATGGCCATCTCGGTCATCCACCACAATAAATTTCGAGGCGCCCATTTCTACTTCCATTGGTTCCATGAATCCATTGAGAGTTTCTCTGGCTTCAGCTGCAGCAACTGGCGCACCAGTTAGTTCAAGCGTGAATAAGCGCTGGGTTACCACATTCAGTAATGCATTTTCAAAGCGGTCAAATTCTTCTTTATCTTCAGCAGTCTTTTCGCCCAGTTGATCCGCTTCTGATAATAATTCATAAATACGATCCAGATTATAGATAACCTCTAACGTATCACCCTGAGCATCCGCGATGATACCATCGGTTAACAAAATTTTTACATCTTTGAGTAGTTGGGGTAACCGATTAGTGGTTTCAACAAATCCTGAGCCATTCTTTACAGCCGGTACATTTTGCTTAACGATGTTAGAACTATTGTTTAGCGAATCCTGAGCAAGCAGGAAAGACGACAGTACTAATAGCATCCAGATTTTATTTGTTATTTTTTCCTTGATCATTAACAATTTATAGAATCTTAAACGGGGCGAAATTACCGGCCACTTTACAGGCAAACAAGGTATTTGCTCCTGTTGAAGGTTTGTAATGACTCGCTTCCATTTAGTTCCCTGATATGGAATAAATGTTTAGCTTGGATGAGGTTAGGATTATTATACAGCATCTTTTTAGTCTGCTAGTGCCCATTCATTTTTCAATCGTTCCACTTCATTGCGGACCTGTTCCGTTATCCTGCTGCGTTGATTCAAATCATCCTGTTTTGTATATATGGGTTGTGCAAAACGTAATTCCAGCGGTCTCGGATTAAAATTTTTCGATCCTTTGACTAACACATCAAAAGTACCGCAACATGCCATCGGCACAATGGGCAGACCCGAATTTATAGCAAAAATAATTCCGCCCTTTTTGAATGGCTGAATGTTACCATCTAATGAGCGAGTACCTTCTGGGAAAATGAGAATGGAACGAGGCTTTTTTGCTAGTGACTTTCTTGCCTGTTCCATGGATTCTAGGGCTTTTTTATGATCACTGCGATCCACGAAAATATGCCCCGCTGCCAGCATCGCCCAACTAACCACGGGGATTTTTTTTATTTCGATTTTTGCTATAGGAACTACAGGTCGTGGAATCCCGGCCAAAGTTAGGGGTATATCAATTATCGACTCATGGTTACAGGCAAACACATATTGCTGTCCAGTTTCTAAGTTATCCAATCCTTTTAGCGAATAACGCAGATTCGCTACCCATAAAATCGACTTCGCCCAGGTACGAACAATAACAGCCCAGATTCGACCTTTCCAGTCAAGAGGTGTTAAAATGAAACCGATTAATGCAAAAAATAATGTGGATAAACTTATTATAAAATAAATCCAATAAAGACGCAATTAGCCAAGTACCTCCTGCCCCATTGGTTCGTGGAGAACTTGCGGCAATAAAATTTTTCCATCTGGTGTTTGATATGTTTCTAACAAAGCAACCATCAGTCTAGGCGTTGCCAGACCTGAACCATTTAGCGTGTGCACAAAATCAACTTTTTTGTCTGCGGTCCGACGGTATCGAATATTTCCTCGACGGGCCTGGAAATCTTCAAAATTACTGCACGATGAAACCTCCAGCCATTTGCCCTCCCCTGGCGCCCATACTTCCAAATCATAACACTTTGCAGCGGCAAAACTTAAATCGCTCGTACTCAGGGCAACCACGCGGTAATGCAAGCCCAGTTGTTGCAATACTTCCTCTGCTTGTGAGGTGATACTCTCCAGTTCATCATACGACGTTTTCGGTTCCACAAATTTTACCATTTCCACTTTATTAAATTGATGCAACCGCAACAAACCATGTGTATCCTTTCCGTACGAACCTGCTTCCCTGCGAAAGCAAGCGGAATATGCTGCATAATTCCCAGGCAAATCACCCTCATCCATAATTTCGTCACTAAAGATATTAGTCACCGGTACTTCTGCGGTGGGAATCAGGTAAAGATCATCCTTCTCAATATAATACATATCATCAGCAAATTTTGGTAGTTGTCCGCAAGTGCGGGGTGCTTCAGCCCGCGTTAAAAAGGGGGGGAATATTTCAGTAAAACCATGTTTCTGGACATGGAGTTCCAGCATATAATTTATTAATACTCTTTCCAGTTTAGCTCCAAGTCCCGTCAATAGCGGAAATCCAGATCCGGAAATTTTTGAACCCCTTTCAAGATCAAACAAATTAAGCTCTAAACCAATTTCTACGTGCGATTTTATATCAAAATCTGCAGCCAGCGGTTCGCCCCATTCTCTGATCACTTGATTCGCAGATTCATCCTGTCCAACCGGTACTGTATCGTGGGGGATATTGGGTATTAGCTCTAATTGCTCATCGAGCGTTTGCCCTAGGTTACTGACTTCCTTTTCCAAGTCCTTGATGGCATCAGATACTTTCCTCATGGCAGCAATAGCATCATCAGAATCCTTACCGGCGCGTTTTGCTTCCGCTATTGCTTCCGATGCACGATTCCTTTCGGCGCGCATTTCATTTAATTGATGAATTTTATCCCTGTGCTCTTCATCAAGTTTCAGAATCTTATCTAGATCAATTGATTCATTTTTGGCTTCCAGACCGGCCTTAATCTGGTCAGGATTATTTCGAATACGGGTTAGTGATAACATGAATAATTCACCGATGTAACTGGGAAAGAAAGTAGAGACTTTCCCTTAGATTTCCAATGCTGTGTGAAGTGTATTACCGGCCCTTGCCAGACAACATCACCCAAGCAGTATTGGCCAAGATTTTCATGTCTAGCGAGAAGCTCAGGTTTTCTATATAATAAAAATCATATTTAAGTTTCTTTCGCACATCATTAATGTCCCGATCATAGGGTTGTTTTATCTGTGCCCAGCCAGTAATACCAGGACGAATTTTGTGCCGGCGATAATAAAATGGAAATTCCTGCATCAACTGTTCCATAAAAAATGGGCGCTCGGGGCGTGGTCCAATAATACTCATTTCACCTTTAATTACATTTAGTAACTGTGGAATTTCATCCAGGCGAAATCGCCTTAGCCAACCCCCGACTCGCGTGATTCTCGGATCGGCATCAGTTGCCCATATGGGCCCTGTTTCCATTTCCGCATCGTATTTCATAGAACGAAACTTTCTAATAGTAAACTTGCGATGGTTTTCACCAATTCTATCCTGTTTGTAAAGTACAGGACCAGTTGAATCAAGCTTGATAAGAATTGAGATGATTCCCCAAAATGGTGATATTAGGAGAAAAGCGGGAATAGCAATGAGCAGGTCAAGAACACGCTTTGAATAACGATTATACAGCGTGTTAAGATTTGGATTAACTTGAATGAGAGGGATACCGTAAATCTGTTCTGTGCGCGCCAGACCACTTATTACTTCGTACATATCAGGTACAATTTTAATTGATACGGGCGATCCATTCGCCTGTGTGATCACTTCCATCATGCGATTATGTTCAAGCTTTTCCAGAGCCAGTACTACATCTGACACTTGATTATTGAGAATGATTTCTTTTAGTTGACTCTCTTTACCTAATAAAGGAATTCCATTTTCAATATTGTTAGGATTTTTATCATCAATAGCCTGGACAAAACCAATAACATCGTAACCAAGATTGCCATGTTCTTCAATCTGCGCAGCTGTTTCCATTCCCCTCGAATTCATTCCTACGATTACTGTCTTGTTACGGCCAATACCCTTGCGTAGGAGAAATTTTTGAAATGTTCGAAACAACATTCTAAAAATCAGGGTGCCAAAAGTAAAAGTGAACCAGAATTTTAGTGTGATCTGCGGATTTATAGGCCAGGCTAAATAATTTAAAGCATCAAAGAAGATGAGCAATAATAGTACTGTAAATGTGACCAATACCAACCTCTGAATTTCAATAAATCGTGAGGATGTTGGTGCAGGGTTGTAGAGATTCATGCTAAAAAATAGTACTCCCCAAAACGACTCCATTAACGCGAAGTAAACCAGTATACTAAGTCCAGTTAATCCTGATCCAGTTATTAAAATGAACCAATAGGCGATAAATGCTGGAATCAGATCAATAAAAAATATAGACCAAGAAGTGAGCCACTTTGGTAATCGAATACGCAGATGCTGGAATGTTTCGTATAACATCAGCGTTAATCTATATTAAACGGGAGACCTGCACGTTGCGCTGGGTCACACCGACTTGTTGTTTACGCATAACAGTTTCAATTTCCTCTAAATGCTTAGAAATTATTAATTACTGTTAGCGTTTAATCCGATAGTACTCCGTGCAGTTGACTAAAATTAATTGCATATTTTATAGCATGCAAGTATGGATTTTAAAATAATTTACCACAAATTCTTTCTGTTTGTATAAATAGCCGGAAATAATAAACTCCCGTAATGAAGCAATATGTAAAACTTTCTGTGGTGTTTTTTGTTTGTTCAACATTATTTGGACAGCAAATACCTGTGCAATCTGATCACAGTGTGTACTCATATTTATATAGACAATCGACAAGCGGAATCCTGCCCCAATGGGTGCAATCCACAAAACCGCTTACATTAGAGCAAGTTCTAAATCTTCTAACCCAGGTTATTGAGACTAGTGAGATAGGTAACGCCAATCGAGCTCTGGCAGAACGATTTAAAAGCGAATTCTCGATCCCGATCAAACC
Organism: uncultured Fidelibacterota bacterium; assembly: GCA_913041075.1. Lineage (GTDB taxonomy): Bacteria > Fidelibacterota > Marinisomatia > Marinisomatales > TCS55. Next base: position 4,674 of record CAJWGZ010000079.1, read on the forward strand.
AGGAACGCATTTACCTTTTTCCAAAAGTAATAGAATTAATCATTTGTTATCCTATGAATCCGCGGATATTGAACCACATTTATTAGCCCTGAAACATGAAAATTCAAGCTTGTGGTTGGATTGGAATGAAACACTTGTACTTGCTTCTTCGAATGATTACGAAAGATATTTTCAAGACAAATTCACCTTAAAAACAAAAATTAATGACCAGGTTTCCGCATACTCCCAATTTTCTATGAATCGTCTTGTTTGGAATAACGAAACATTATCGATTGAATCTGTATTACCGCCAGATACAATAAACTGGGTTACATATTATAATGAATGGGCCAAATATTTTCCGGAAGTGAATTGGATATTTTGGTATAATACCCGGGCAGGGATATCTATTATTTTTGACCAAATACAATTTGATTTAGGCAAACAAAATCATAGTTGGGGCTGGTCACCAT
>CAJWGZ010000080.1 GCA_913041075.1 uncultured Fidelibacterota bacterium
CCACTTCCATCACAGCGTTCAATACACCTCTGGTAACATCCTCAAATGGGGCTTCAACTGTAGTAGGCGCTTCCCCGCGGAAGCGTAGTCGGTATTCACCATTTACCAATTCGATCAAAATCGCTTTGGTCGTAGTACTGCCGCAATCTGTTGCCAAGATCGATTGTAACGACATGGTTAGAACAATCTTGGGTAATAAATTAAGGTAATATAGGCATAGGTTAAGGGACTGGCAAATGTGATTGAATCGAAACGATCAAGAACGCCACCGTGCCCCAGTAATAGTTTCCCAGAATCCTTCACCCCGACATCCCGTTTAAGTAATGATTCTGCAAAGTCGCCGACCTGGCCAAAAAATCCGGTAATTATGCTGAAGACAGCCACATCTAATAGTGTTAGATCAGGCAATATGCCCTGCACACGTAGGCCATAGAAAACTATGAAAGTAGATACGAGTCCTGCTATGGAACCCACCCAGGATTTATTGGGGCTAACCCGTGGAAAAATCTTTTTCTGACCCCATTTCATACCAAATATATATGCTACCGAATCACAGATCCATATAGCGACGACCATGATGACCGTAAAATACGTACTGTAAACCGTATCCAGATTTCGCAAGGCAATTACCGAACCCAGTAAAACAGGAACGTACATTATACCCAAAACTGTGATCCCCATATTTCTGGTCGGGTTTAGTTTATCCCGACCCATTTCTATAAATAGAGTAATAATAATGAAACAGGCCAACAATGATAGTCCCTGCAATAACGTGATTGCCGGAAGCCAGAAATAATAAGCCGCCATAAGCCCAGTGAATATATAACCAGTTAGCTTTACCGGAGATTGCCGTTCATTGGTGTTCATGCGATAAAACTCATCAAGTCCGATTATCATCACGAGAAAAATAAACAAGGCAAACCCTAGTCCTCCCCGCCAAAGCAAGTAAAGAATAGCAGGTATACCAATGACATTAATTAGTGTGCGATTAGTTGAAAGCTGATTCATGAAAAGAATAAATTACCAATATAATAATACACTTAATTAGTCCTTTTAACAATAATGATTGGCCGATGACTAACTTAGTATTTCAGGATCAGGATTTGTGTTTCATATATTTGTTATCACCGACCTCGATGATCTCAATCCTGACTTTTGTTGTTCCCTGCAAAAGAAAATCTAGTTTCTTGGCCGCACCATAGGAACAATCCAATATCCTGCCCTTGACGTAGGGACCACGATCATTTATACGCAAGATCAGGGATTTATTATTGGCAAGATTGGTCACACGAACCGTTGTATTAAGCGGCAATGTTTTATGTGCAGCTGTAAGACCGTACATATCGTACACTTCCCCATTTGCCGTAAGTTTTCCATGAAAATCTGAACCATAAAATGAACTAATACCGGTAATTACCTTGGGTACATGTTTCGATGTCTTAAGACTCCTTGGGTTCGAATTTTTCCTCGTTCCAGTGGAATTCCCATAGCGCGGCGAATTCGTACAATCAGCGAATAATATACACATGACCAAAAGGAACCACCTATTCATGAGCCTAATTCTACTTTGCCGACAAATTCAGGAACAGATCCAATATCATTTTGATCAAGTAATGTATCCAGTTCTACGATAATACTGGTACCTATATTCGGATCCCTGTAATTCGCTGTGCCAACCTCCACAGCGGCTGCACCAGCTAAAACGTACTCAAGCACATCGTCCGCAGAGGTGATCCCACCAATACCAATCAGGGGAATGTCTACCGCTTGATAAATCTTATGCACACAGGCCAATCCAACCGGTTTAATAGCTGGACCGGATAGGCCACCGTAACCATAATGAATATTACTTTTCTTATTAGTGGTATTAATGCTCATTCCCACTAATGTATTTATTGCTGAAAGTGCATCAGCACCACCCTTTTCCGCTGCAACGCCTATAGCTGCAATATCCGTAACATTGGGACTCAATTTCATGATCAATAGACGATCTGTTAATTTTCGAAGGCGCGTTGTAAGCTGTTCCGTAAGATCACAATCCACACCAAACTCCATCCCACCCGCATTTACATTTGGACATGAGATATTTATTTCATATCCAACAATATTTGAAGATACCAGTTCAGTTAATTCTAATACTTCACAATATTCATCATCCGTACTCCCCGCAATATTCATGATGATCGGTGTCTTAAGTTCTTCATATAAGGGAATCATTTTTTTAATGTATGCCTCCACACCAATATTTGCCAATCCGATCGAGTTGAGCATGCCAGATGGTGTTTCAACAATCCGCGGGGGTGGATTTCCTTCCCGGGGATAGCGGGTGACCGATTTTGTTACAATCGCACCCAGAACAGTAATATCCGCCAGTTCAGATACTTCTGTACCATATCCATAGGTACCCGACGCTACAAATATGGGATTTTTGAAATCTACTGAACCAATCTTAATCCGTAAGTCAGCCAATGATAACGTCCTTTGATTGATATACTGGTCCATCAATACATACTAATGAATACTTCTCGTGATAACTGTGCTCAGCAACATTTCCGTTTACTCTTTTCACAACACAGCCTTGGCAGATACCTACACCGCAACCCATGTAGCTTTCTACACTAATTTGGGCTGGTATTTGATGAGCAGCGGCAAACTCTTGCACCGCTTTTAGCATCGGTTCTGGACCACAGGCGAGTATTTCCGGCTTACTTGTATTTTCCAGACTTTTTACTATGGCTGGAATGACCGTACCTGCAATACCTGTCGTCCCGTCATCCGTCGCCAGGAAAACGTTATTTTGCGGTTTGTGGTCTATGAAATGCTCGACACTAGTACGAGCACCGAGAACCAGGACTGCTTCCTGACCTGCTGCTGTACATTCTCCATACATGTTCAATACGGGCGCCAAACCAACGCCGCCGCCCACAAGAACCGCTGTGAATTCATTATCGTCCCATCTAAATGTGTTTCCTAGCGGGCCCAGGATGTCCAGCGCAGTGCCTGCTTTCAATTCAGTTAATATCTGGGTCATTCTGCCAAATACTTTGTAAATAATCGCTATTTCATCACCATCTACAGCAGCGATACTCATGGGTCGTCGCAGAGGACTTTCCCACGACGATTGTACCAAAATCTGGATAAATTGCCCCGCACCCTTGTACTGTTCAGCAACGTCAGGGGCCGTCATTTTCATTTTCCAGAGATTGCTGGCAATCAGCTTATTTTCCATAACGGTAGCAATTTCAATTTTCAATAGTAGTGTCCTCTACTGCTTCCTGGTTATCCACTTCCACTGGATCCTCAGGAACTGCAATGATTTCAGCACCATTATCAGGCACATCCTTTGTGTCTACCTGATTTATCATGGATATCATTTGTTGCAATTCCTCATAACGATTTATTGTGGCCAGGGCCTGCTCACTTTCGGGTTTATGGCTTTGTAGCCAGTCATAATAATATATGGCACTATCCGCCTGGGCAAAATGACGATCATACATTACTGCCAGGAACATGGCTGAACGGGCAGCCACATCACTACTCTCATCCTGGTGCAAAATTTGTTTGAAAATTTCCAGTGCACCATCCGGATCAGATTGCCACTCCAATTCACCTTGCCGAAATAGTTGATTTGATGAACCGTCCAGAGTATCCATACCGTAACGCACGCGCATATATTCAGCAAATTCAGAGCGTGGATATTTATTCAATAGTTTATCACGCAGTGTAATTGCCATTGTGGTATCATCCTGTTGTGCGGCTAGATAGGCAGCGGTGAACAATGCTTTTGCGTACTGTCCAGTGGTTGGTAAACTATCTATAATATTCATAAAATAAGGAATAGCTTCAGTGGGACGATTAAAGTGAAAGGCTACCAGTTCGCCCATATTGTAATAATGATTAGCGAGTGATTCATAATTGGGTGATAATTCGGCTGTCTGGACCTCATTTACGGCGCTTGAATCGTTGTTAATAGAATCAGTCTGTGTATTTACAAAAGTTTCCAATAGAGTGGCTATAGAAATCTGTGAATCCTTGTAGGACTTAATTTGCTTCACGCGGAGGTTTGCGGTAGGTGTGTATTGAGATTTTCGGTATTCTCTGGTGACCTGGCTAAACTGTTTTTCCGCATCATCCAGATCCCAATCTTCATTCATAGCAATTTCTCCAAGCATATAATATGCTTCAGCTGAATTCCCAGATCGGGGATAATCCTTTATAATTGATTCTAAGCGGTTCTTGGCCATGTCATTCTTTCCTTGCATCTGATATAAACGGACCAATTCAAGTTCCAAGTTGCCATGAATTCTGGTGAAGCGATCATCCACCAGTATTGATTTTATTTCCGACATCACCACATCCCAATTACCCAATAAACGGTGGATACGTACAATTTGTAGATTGGCTTCTTCGATCCGTTTTTTTGACAGCGAATAACGGATCACATTTTTATTTGCACTCAGCGCCAATTCATAATCTTTTTTATCAAAAGCCAATATGGAAATGCGGTAATAGATCTGACCTCGTTGGTCCGCGTCGCTGGTTAGTTCTGCTCCCTTGAGCAGGTTTTCCAAGGCTAACTTATCTTCATTTAATTCCAACTGTATCTCAGAGATGGATAAGTGCATCTCCGCTTTTTGGTCTTTACTCAGCGATTCGTCCAGGTTAGTGGCCAGTGCTTCGAGGGCTGCCTGAGATTTTCCCTGTTTCCACTTTACCATAGCCTGCCAGTACCCTCTTTCAAATGGATAGGTTTCACCAAACTCATCCGCAAACTGCTGAAAAGTTGCTTCAGCCAGGCGGTATTCTTGACGATAAAAATGTGCCTTCCCAATCAATAATAGTGCATCTTTACGGTATCGGGTGTCAGGATATTTTTCAAGCACTAGCCTGGATTTGTCGATCACTTTGGAATAAGAATCAATTGCGGATACAGGAATTGTTTCACCTGCTTTTTCCAGTCGTATTTTCTCTGCTTTCTTGAAGTACTGCTCAGCGTTATAGAACGTATTGAAATACGCACAGGATAAAAGGCAAAAACCTAGAGGAAAGGCAACAAAATGTCTGTATTTCAAGTTAATACCA
>CAJWGZ010000081.1 GCA_913041075.1 uncultured Fidelibacterota bacterium
TTAATCTGCACTGGAATATGGGCCAATAATGACTTGTTTTGATATCCCAGGAAACAGGATGTCCTCCTTTGGAATGCCTGGTTCTGCCCAGGTTCGTTTTAAAACGAGCGAACCTTGATCATAGATATTCAAAGACTGCAAATCAAAATACTCACCCCAATTCCATTCGATACCATGCTTAATGTTGTTTTTGTAAGTACACTCATAGCTTGGATTACCATTGCTATGGACATTTGATTTTGTACGAATTCCAAGAACTGGAGTTGTTATCTCAACGCCTATCGCTGTCCAAACTTTCTCTTGGATGATTTCGTTTCCACGATAGGCTAAAATGCGTCTAAAACGACCATTTTCATAATATTCAAAAATTACCACAGGCAGACCCTCAAAGTAATATCCTTCTTTCATTGTTGATCCAGATGGGCTAAAAATTCGCATCAAACCCTGTAACTTTCCGGAAGAGAACATTGCAGTACTTGATAATTGTTCAGTGGTATACCATCGTAATACCAGGCCATGCAGTTTATCCTTTAGGTATGTACCTTTTTCTTCAATATTACCCTCAGAATCCCAATATTTATATGAACCTGATCGCAGACCATTAGCAAAGGTAATCTCTGATTCAGTCGTACCATCATGATAAAAGGATGTCATTTTTCCATGTAATTTATTATTTAAATAAGTCATTATTTTTCTAGGTTGCCTACCATCATAGTAAATGGTTGCTAAACCAAATAATTGCCCAGTATCATATATCTTAATGGAATCCTTTTGACCCTTTTTATTAAACCATTTCCATTCATCATTTTTTAATCCGTTATAATAGTACCCTGTAACAGCTGGGTTTCCATTCGCATGCCAAATATTATATTCTCCATTATATTGATTGTTATTGTATACAATAAGCGAGTCCAATCCTTTTTGGTCGCTAAACCAATTCCACTCACCATCTTTTTTGTCATTTTTATACTGACCTATAATCTTCTTTTTACCCAGTTTATCGTAGATCCTAAAAGGTCCATTCTTCAACCCGTTTTCATAGGTTAATTCTCTAGTTTTAATTCTATTTTTCCACCATATCCAGTGTCCATGCGGTATATCATTACGGTATTCTCCAACGGAAACTTTCTTTCCTTTTTCATCCAATTCTTTATAATACCCATATTTCTTATTTTCAACATATTCCATCAGTTTATGCGGCTTACCATTACCAAAATAATCTATATATTCTCCATACAACATTTCCTTGCGAAATGTCCGAATCGAATCAGGCAGACCATCTTTTCCCCACCAAGTCCATTTATCAGATAACTTCCCATTTAAATATTTTCCTTTTGCAAACATGACACCAGTTGGGTGCCAAGAATAATATTTACCATTCGGTTGATTGTTCATTATATCCTGCTGGTAATGCTTTATACCGTTACGATAATATTTTATTAATTTTACCGTAATAGAATCTGTGCCGAGGCTGCTCGAAATAACTTTGTATTCACGAACGAGTTTTGACTGACCATTATTATATATTTCTAGAGTTTGGATTGGTGGTGAACAACCAGTGTAAATCAAACCGAAGCAACCAATAATTACTACACTAGATCGAAAATCCATTATGCTAACCATAACTGATAATTCAGGCTATGGTAGTACAGCATAAAAAGGGCTTTTGCAAACTTTTACATACAAGTAATAAATCCCCTAGCAATCAATACAGGGATTACAATATACAGTAGTGAATCGCGAATCAGATAAAATAGAATAAACGCTACAAGGACTATGGATCCTTTCTTTTTTAGTAGCTTAAAATAGCCACCCTCTTTACGAATTTCACCCCAATCAAGAATAAACTTCGGTTTTAATATTTTCATTCACCCTCAGGCTTAATTTTACCAAATTTCAAATTCTCATATTTTTCCCAGATAGTTTCACCAGAAGCTTGCTGAAAGCGGAAGGCAAAAACAAGCGCATCCATAAATGAATTATTCTGAAACTCTTTGTGAGTGTAATACTCATCAACCCAACCGATAAATTCCAATATATCAGTATCATCGAGTTGATCAAAAATACCAAAAACGGTTTCGGCCTTATTATCATAATACCACTGAGTTAATTCACTGTAGCCAATCTCTTTTTTAAGGGCATCATAAGTTTCGTAGACTTGGGTCATATATGAGAACAAATATATTTCTTTTTCTTGTTGGTTAAGTGTCGTCCAATATACGGCAATCAGATTACGCTCTGTTTCCTCAGTTTCTTGTGCGAGTGCTAATGTAGCTGGAAATAAACATAATGAAATAAAACAAGTACAGGTAATAATAGAGATTTTGATTTTATTATTCATGATACTTTGTCTGGATTTCAACCCTTGAACATACGATAAAAGCTACCAATTTGGAAAACTGGTTTTACTGAGTATTTTGTTATTTTTCATTCCTCTAATTCAACCCAATCACCATTTTCTTTTATCAAATTGATTAGAGCATCTACAGCTTTTTCAGAAGGAATATTTTTTTCTACTACCTCGTAACCCTTGTAAAGAGAAATTTGACCTACACCTGTTCCAACATACCCATAATCAGCATCTGCCATTTCTCCCGGTCCATTTACGATACAGCCCATAACACCTATTTTTACACCTTTAAGGTGGTTAGTCCTTGATCTAATTTTTCCGGTTATTTCCTGCAAATCAAATAATGTCCGGCCACAAGAAGGACATGAAATATATTCTGTTTTTGAAATACGCGTCCGGGTAGCTTGTAATATTCCAAAACAAGTCTGTGTAATCAAATTGATAGGTTTATCTGCTATTAACCAGATACCATCACCAAACCCATCTATCAACAATGATCCTAAATCCGTCGCAGTAAATAATTGAAATTCATCTTTTGTGCTGGCATTATAATCTCTACGAATGATAATGGGTACATCCCAATTAGTATTAATTATTTCAAAGAAAGCTCGACGCTGCTCAGCAATCCCATGTTTATTTGCAGTGTCAATTACCAACACAATTTCCTGTTTATTCTTTAACGTATATAGTTCTGGCCTGAAGCAATCTGACAGTGATATACTAACAAAATTAATTGCACCACCTGAACCTGTATATTTTAAGTAATGATCCAATGAAAATAATGGCAAAGTCTGGTCTTTTTTTTGCCAAGCATTTTCGTCTTGGATCATATTAAGTGTACCAGGCAATTTAAAACTCAGTTGTCCTTTCCCAATGTAAATGAAATCCGCTGCTTGTTCACTTATTGTCCATTTATCAAGGCTTTCAGAATAAATGTATCCCGCATCTATTAAATCTTCTGGTATTAATTTATTAATAGCAGATAAATCAATTATTACCCGCGGTACATTATTACCACCTATGTTCCCTACCGAAATTGTGGATCTTCTGGTATAATCATAGGGTCGAAAAGGAGGATTTTCGATAGACATTATTTCAGAATGACTGTTACGTGTACTGTATCTTTGCACTAGCTGTTGAGCTACTGGGATTTCCAACTCAGGATCCTCGGTCAAGGACACACGGATTGTATCGCCGACACCGTCTTCCAATAAACTGCCAATACCAATAGCAGATTTAATTCGGCCGTCTTCTCCTTCACCCGCTTCTGTAACGCCAAGGTGTAACGGATAATTCATCCCCTCTTGTCTCATCATGGCAACTGCCAAGCGATATGCTTGTACCATCACCTGGGTATTACTGGCTTTCATTGATAGTATCAGATCATGATAATCAAATTCTTCACAAATACGGATAAATTCCATAGCAGATTCAACCATGCCAAGTGGTGTATCGCCATATCGACTCAAAATTCTATCTGATAATGATCCGTGGTTTGTACCAATACGCATTGCGGCACCATTTTCTTTGCACATCTTTACAAGAGGGACAAATCTTTCCCTTATTCTATCGAGTTCCTGTTCGTATGATGCATCTGTATATTCGATAAAATCAAACTTTTTTCGATCAGCGTAATTCCCAGGATTAATGCGCACCTTTTCAACTATAGTAGCAGCAATAAGTGCTGCGTTAGGCGTAAAATGTATATCGGCAACTATTGGTGTTTTATAACCGCAATTTCGAATTTCTTCTTTTATGGTTCTTAAGTTCTCAGCTTCTCGCTTGCTGGGAGCAGTGATACGAACTAGTTCTGATCCTGCTTCGATCATCCGTAAAGACTGATCTACTGTTGCTCGCGTATCCATTGTATCGGTTGTTGTCATTGATTGGATCCGTATTGGATTATTTCCTCCAATGCCTAGAGATCCAACCATTACTTCTCTGGTTCGAAAACGTACGTATTTTGTCAGGCTTTCACAAAACGCATCAGGTCGAATTTCCATTAATCAACCCTCTCCCTTACGAAGGATGTAACGATATATTGTTCTGCATTTTCCATTGCATGAGTAAAATTATCAAGGCGAATACAATCCCGATACAACTTAACAGCTGTTTTTCGATCTCCTAATATATCGTAGATCTTACCTTTCAATAATAATGCGTTGCCCAGCACAACATCTAATTCAGCGCCATAGTTGTTTATGGCTATATCCAAAGCACTCAAGGCCAATGGATAATCTCCATTCAAATAATAATATAATGCCCACTCGTATTTCCGGTAAGCAAGATACCAATCCTTGTGTATATCTGTCAGACCTGCAAACATTGTATCTAGTTGTAGTAATGACTGGTAACCATCAGTTAAAAGTCCATTATTAAGCAGGCTTTCTGTATAAAGTACACGGTAATAATAACGTTTGGGAAAATACGTCACTAAATCGTGACTGAATAGTAGTGCAAATTTTGGCTTGGGATCTATCCATAGATGCATAAATACCAGCGTTCCTTTGGCTTCGATCCAGGACCATTCACCATTTTCAGCAGCATTTAAAATCTTTTTTTCGCCAGCAATGGTAGAAGGATTTAAATCAAACATACCTGCAGCCCATCGAACAAGAAAATTTGACATTCCTGCATAATATTCAAC
>CAJWGZ010000082.1 GCA_913041075.1 uncultured Fidelibacterota bacterium
CTATAGGTAGATTAAGTGATCTAATCGCGACCCATGTGCTCCAGCGAACTAACAGGAAAAAATTTCTTACTGCAACACAAACTGCCTTAAGGAATAACCTCGACCTATTTCAAAAATGGTTGGATAACTATCCAGGTAGATTCCGGTTCATTCCCCCACAGGCAGGTGCGATGGCCTTTGTTCACTATGAATTCGATATAAACTCAACCAAACTGGTGGAAAAAGTACGGGACGAGGTGAGCGTAATGCTTGTCGCTGGAGACTGGTATGGCATGGATCGATATCTTCGCTTTGGATATGGTGCAAAGCAGGATGACCTAATAATTGCATTGGATAGAATTGATCGTGTGTTTAAGGCTCTATGATCACTTTCCCTGATGACGTAAAGGCTGCATACAGCCGTTCAAAAAATATAATTCGTAAGACACCTTTAGACCATTCACCATCACTTAGTAATATAATTGACGGTGATGTTTATCTAAAGCTGGATAACATTCAAAAAACAGGTTCGTTTAAATTTCGCGGCGCCATTAGTAAAATGACTTCCCTCAATGAAAAACAAAGAAAAAAAGGTGTTGTAACTGCCTCAACCGGGAATCATGGAGCTGCAGTTTCGCTTGGCATGAAAATTTTAGGCATAAACGGCAGTATAATCGTACCTGAAAATATAGCACCCAATAAGGTAGAGAATATTAAAAATCTAGGTGGCACCGTTGAGTATTATGGTAATGATTGCCTTGAAGCAGAACAACGTGCCCAGGAAATTTCTGTGACTACGGGTGCGATATACATATCTCCATACAATGATCCTGTGATTGTTGCAGGGCAAGGTACAATGGGTGTAGAGCTAGATGAGGATCTGAGCAATATTGATACGGTCATAGTTGCGGTAGGTGGAGGTGGTCTGATATCTGGAATAGGTGGATATTTGAAAACAGTGCAGCCAAAGGTTGAAATGGTTGGTTGTTCGCCAAAAAATTCCTGCGTTATGTATGAATCCTTACAGGCAGGAAGAATTCTAGATCTGCCATCAAAACCAACATTATCTGATGGTACGGCTGGCGGGGTTGAAGAGAATTCCATTACGTTTGAAATATGTAAAAAAATTATAAGTGATTTTGTTTTGTTAACTGAGGATGAAATTGCAGCTGGTATTCGTAATGGGCTGGAAGATCACCACCAATTGATTGAGGGGTCAGCTGGCGCAGCAATTGCAGCTTTGATGAAAAGAAAGACCGAATTAAATGGTAAAACTGTTGTTATCGTTATATGCGGAGGAAATATTAGTTCCAATACATTACGGGAAGTATTGGCATGAGAATCGTAACCCTGGATGAAATAAAGGCGGTACTTCCCAAGATAGACCTTATGGAGGAAATTGAAGCCGGGTTCAGCGCTTATTCTAATGGTGAAGTGGTGGTTCCACCTGTCGGAGAATTAAATTTTGAAGATCCTCCTGGCGATGTACATATAAAATATGGATACATCCGGGATGATGATGTGTATGTGATCAAAATTGCCTCCGGATTTTACCAAAACAAACTTCTTGGTTTATCAAATGGACAAGGAATGATGGTGGTGTTCGATCAAAAAAATGGTAAACCGCTTGGTCTTTTGCAGGATGAAGGTTATCTGACCGATGTTCGTACTGCAGTTGCCGGTGCTATTTGTGCAAAATACCTTGCTCCAAACAATATTCAAGCAATTGGAATAATTGGAACAGGTGTACAAGCTCGCATGCAACTGGAATATCTGAAAAGTGTAACGGATTGCCGAAGTGCAATTGTATGGGGTCGTAGTAAATCAGCACTGGATCAATATAGGACCAGCATGGCCGATTCCGGCTTTATTATTGAAACAACCATGGCACTGGATCAAGTAACTGATAACTGCAACTTGATTGTTACATGTACTGCCAGTGAAAAACCGCTAATTATAAAGGATCAGATTAAAGGAAAAATTCACATTACTGCAATGGGTTCTGATACTCCCAATAAACAAGAACTTGATTCTAATGTTTTATCTAAAGCGGACTTGATTATTGCAGATAGCAGATCACAGTGCGAAGTGCGTGGCGAAATTCATCATGCAATAAAAAACAAAATAGTATCCATGGATTCTATCGTAGAACTGGGTGAGATTATCAATGGAGATCGGCAAGGAAGGACGACGGGTTCTGAGCTTACAGTAGCAGACCTGACTGGTGTAGCAGTGCAGGATATACAGATATCAAAGGCGGTATTAAGTAATATTTAACCTGTTAATCATCGAGTATAGTGAAATATCAATATTTTATTATTTTCATCGGATTTTTGTTTACTTTCAATATTCATAGTAATGATTTGGCCTCGGAATATATTGATATAGCTGGTGTTCAGTTCAAGGTAATAAAAAACGGTGAATCTAATCGACGTTTTATATGGGTTCATGGTGATGAAAAAACTGCTGCAATACTACTAAAACGTCATTTAAAAGATAACTATGGCACAGCCTTCCTTATCCAGAATAGTGAGCGGGAAGTTTTTATTAATGGTTATATGATGGATCCTAATCGAATTTTCTCGAAAGCAGGAGCGGAGAAAAATTTGATTAAATTTAATGGTAAAATTTCAAAAACGGCCGTTGATAAAACAGTCGATTTAATCGCTAATGATAAAGAAAAATTTTTTGACAAAATCACACCTCCAAATGGAGGATTATTAATTGCTTTACATAATAATCTTCGTGATTATTCTATAGATAAAGAAATCCCTTTTAGCACAGAAGTATCACTGAAAAATAGTGAACATCCCCATCACCATAATTTTTTTATTTGTACTAATCGAGATGATTATAATCTATTGTCTAAATCTCCTTATAATGTTGTTTTACAAGATATACAGCCGAAAAAAGACAATGGATCACTATCCTGGTTCGTCGCTCGAAAGGGTGTACGCTTTATAAATATCGAAACGAGATTAGGATATCTAAGTATCCAAACAAAAATGCTGCAATACATCGAAGATCATTTAGATTAAGTCCTTTTTATCATCATTCCGTTATTGCGAAATACAGCTTCATTATTATTTTCGTTCATATAACCCATCATAACAGAATGACCATTAATCTTCATTATTTTGTTTTGTTTTTCAATGGCTGTCATGTGAATCGGCTTATCCCCGATACATAATACAGCTGTATTTTCTGGAAGAATAAAAATAATATTATTCTCTTTGGAAATTTCAGCCCAATCCATTTTAATAATATAATCCGGATTGTCAAACTGGCCTTCCATCCCTAAAATTATTTTTGGATTAATACTTGTAATAGATGCTGCCGCATACAAAGGTAATAGAAGTTGTAGCACCACCCAGGCTGTTGATTCTGGCGTAAGTTTTACAAGGAATGTATCATCTCTATTTAACCCTAAGTATTTTTGCAATCCATTCGTATTTACCAAAAGATTATAGTGACTAAGCTGAATTATTTTATCTGCAACGCAATATATTAATGCTTCATGATGCAATGCAGGCCTGAAAGTGGGCATGAATTCCGTTGAATAGTTTGTCAGCGATTCTATAGATGGGCAATTAGTTGCGTTAACTACGAATGAAGGTTTTATTCCGTTTAAATCTTTTTTCCCCGAGGTTGAACTTGCAAGAATAACTGTTGCGCCATATGCCCAAATACTGAAAGCAATTATTTCGGTCATTGGATATTCTAAGTCATGGATAAATACCCTTTCTTTTGGCTGTAGGCCATTTTCTCTTAACCAATTTGCACCTTGGTGGACCAGCCGAAGAAAATCCTTAATAGTTAGGTTATACCCGGTAAATAAAACCCGATGGCCATACTTGATATTCTCTCCCTCTATTAATGAATAAATATTAGGGTAGGGTACCATGAATTCGATCGGTTCAATATTACCCATGCATTGAGCCTGGTAAATCCGGTCTGAAAGTGCTTCAGACATGGTTTGGATCTAATCCGGTTTGATTTTTCTTATTATTTCAAACGTATCTTTTGTTCTGGAATAGGTGTGTCCCGCCAGGCGTCCGACGGGATTTAATTTATCCAGATTGATACGTCCATCATCGTATACTTCATCATCAATGTGAAAAAGTACAACTGTGCCGATCACCACGAAACCGCCCCCCGGTCCTTCATTGCCAACAGGTACAATCTGGTTCAGTTTACACTCATAACTAATCCGTGCTTCCTGTACGCGGGGTGGTGAAATTTTCATACATGTTTCTGGTGTTAGGCCAGAAATGGTGAATTCATTTATCTCTGGTTCGAAATCAGTGGCACAAACCACCATCTGTTCTGCAAAATCTTCTGAAACAATATTGACTACAAATTCGCCGGTGGACTCAATATTATTCAGCGTATCTTTTGTTTTACCATCATATCCACGACGACCAGGTGCGAACATAATTGAAGGAGGATTGGAACAGATACCATTAAAATAGGAAAATGGTGCCAAATTGTAGTTTCCATCTTTGGATTGGGTGGAAACAAATGCAATTGGTCGCGGTAATATAGAGCCAATCATAATTTTATGATTATCTTGGAAAGATGAATTCTCAGGGTCAATAATCATTGATTCCAGGATAAAGAATAATCTTTATCATCTGCTACTTTGGCGGCGGCCACAATTTCATCATAACCTATTAAAAAGGTTCTTAAAATATTGGACATTGTGCCTTTTTATCCAGCACCTTATCTCGGTTTACATCATCCATCCGTAAACCGGGGTTATAACTGGCTAAATATTTTATATAGGGATATACAATTAGCATGATAATTAACTCCGCAAATTTACATAATTATTTAGAATTATTCGATGTCCTCGTATTCTAGTTTTATTGATAAAAAACATAGAAATTCTTGATATGAAAATCACAGGACCATTGATTAAGGGCAGCTTTATTGAGCGACCTAATCGATTTGTAACAATAGTTAAAGTAGGAAATAAAT
>CAJWGZ010000083.1 GCA_913041075.1 uncultured Fidelibacterota bacterium
GCAAGATTATACCAAGCTGAACTTGAGAAAGAAAAAGAAGCTCATCGTGAATTAGAAGGCCAAAAGAAAGATATAGGGTGGGGCAGTCAAATTCGATCTTATGTATTTCACCCTTATAATATGGTAAAAGACCACCGCACAAAAGTTGAGACAGGTAATGTCCAAGCTGTTATGGATGGTGATTTGGATGAATTTATAAGAGGGTTTTTAATGGTAAATATTTCAGACGGTGCAATCAAAAATTAGAATTTAGAGGATTTATGTCAGAAGAGCAGCGCAGTTTAAAAGATATTATCAATTTTCGAATGCAGAAATTGGAAACATTACGTGAAAGTGGTCTTGACCCATACCCACATAACTTTACACCGACAAACAAAAGTGTTGAATTGACACAAAATTTTAATGAGTTTGATAACAAAGATGTAGTAATTGCTGGTCGCATCATGGCGGTCAGGAAAATGGGTAGAGCATCATTCTTCCACATTCAGGATACAGCGGGAAGAATCCAAATTTATATTAAACGTGATAAGGTAGGTGAAGAGCAATACAAACAATTTAAATTATTGGATATTGGTGATTTTGTAGGGGTTTCAGGATTTGTATTTAAAACAAAAACAGGTGAAATATCTGTACATGCTAAATCAATAACATTATTAGCAAAGAGCATACGTCCTTTACCAATAGTAAAAGAAAAGGAAGGTGAAACGTTTGATGCATTTAAAGATAAGGAGCAGCGTTATCGTAACCGCCATTTGGATTTGATTGTAAATCCGGAAATAAAGGATGTATTTCAGAGCAGGGCAAAAATTACTTCTGCACTTAGGAAATACCTGGATGATGAAGGGTTTTTGGAAGTGGAAACCCCTGTTCTTCAACCTCTTTACGGCGGTGCCAATGCACGCCCATTTAAAACTTACCATAATACCTTAGACCAAACATTTTACTTACGTATCGCTGATGAGTTATATCTCAAACGCCTTATTATAGGCGGTATCGATAAGGTATATGAGTTATCAAAGGATTTCAGAAATGAAGGTATGGATAGGAATCATAATCCAGAATTCACTATGTTGGAGTGGTATGAGGCTTATAGTGATTATGAAGACCAGATGGACCGAGTTGAAAATATAATTCGATTAGCGGCAGAAGCTGTGGGAAAGACCAAAATTAACTTGGCTCACTCTGATATAGATTTAACAAAGGCTTTCGATAAAAAACCATTTTTGGATTTGCTTAAAGATGCTACTGGTTATGATTTGTCTGAAGCCGATGAAAAGAAACTGCGGTCTATTTGTAGCGAACATCAAATTGAAGTTTCTAAGGATGCAAATTTTGGTCAACTTTTGGATGGCCTGATGCACAGATTGGTAGAACCAAATCTAATTCAGCCGGTTTTTGTTATCGATCATCCAAAGGCTATATCCCCACTTGCCAAACCCCATCGTAATGGTGATCCAAATCTTGTGGAGAGATTTGAGTTATTTATTGGCGGCGCAGAATTTGCCAATTGTTTTTCTGAATTAAATGATCCATTAGATCAGCGAAAGCGTTTGGAAAACCAGGCAAAGCTTCGAGATGCAGGAGATGATACAGCCCAGCCAGTAGATGAAAACTTTATTGAAGCAATGGAGTGCGGTATGCCTCCGACGGGAGGAGTAGGACTAGGTGTAGATCGTTTAGTGATGCTTTTGACTGAAAATCGATCCATCCGAGATGTGCTTTTGTTTCCGGCGATGCGTACCTAATAAATTTCCATAATGAAACTAAGTATCCATTTGGCTCTACGCTATTTAAGGTCATCAGATAGAGCCAGTTTTTCTTCTTTTGCTGGTAAGTTAGCTATTATTGGATTAGGTGTTGGGATTGCTGCACTAATCCTTACTGCTGCCATTTATAAAGGATTCGAAGACACAATTTCTAATAAAATAGCTGGTTTTGATGGTCATATTAGAATTCAGGATTTTCTTGGCCGACCTATCCCAAATAATTCAGTAGGACTTGATAGTATTTTATTTGATTTTGCTTTAAAACACCCTGATGCTCAAATAAAATCATTTGTCCAAGGACCAGCAATGATGCGCAAAGGACTAAATGCAGAAGGTATTATTTTAGAAGGTTTAAATGGAAAAGAACTACCGGCAGCATTGAATAAGATAATTGTTGGTGGTAATGGAGAATTGTCTGAAAAAACTATTATCATTGGTAAACGCTTGGCCGATGCATATCAATTAATCGTTGGCGACCCATTTGTAGTATTTGACCTGAGTTCTATGACAGATATAACTGGAATGAAACGATTAACACAATTTACGATCGGAGGGATATTCCATTCTGGTTTAGTGGAATATGATAATTCAATGGTTTATACAAGAATTGAGGACGCACAGTATTTACTTAATATGAATGAAGAAATATCCGGTAATATAATCTATTTAAATAATACGGATTTCCAATCGGCGGCAGAGGAAATAGAATCTCGTCTGGGATATCCTTATTATACTCTGACTTGGAAAGAAAAACATCATACACTTTTTAAATGGTTAGCCGTACAAAAATTTCCCATTCTTCTAATTTTTGGTATGATCGCTCTAGTGGCAATAGTAAATATAATATCTGCGCTTACCATGATAGTATTAGAAAAAATTCGATCCATTGGATCATTACAAGCAATTGGCTTATCACGTAGATCAATAATATCTTTATTTCTTGTTAAAGGAACGATAATTGGATTGGCAGGGTCGATATTTGGATTAATCTTGGCGTTATTTTTTGGCTGGGTACAAATGAAATATCATATTTTATCCATAGCAGAAGATATTTATTTTATGGACCATATTCCGGTATCATTTGATTTTTCTCAGATTTTAATTATAATAATTTTTGGTACTATCTGCTCTTTATTAGCTAGTCTTTGGCCAACAAATATTGCATCTCGTGTAAAACCTGCTGAGGCGTTACGATACGAATGAAATTTCAATTAATGATAGCGAAACGATTTATGCTTGGTGGCAGAGGGTCGGGGCCAAGCCGTCTTACTGGATGGATATCAATTATTGGAATGATGGTAGGTACATTTGCAATGATAATAACTTTGGCAGTGATGAATGGTTTTGAAAAACGGGTGATTAATAAGTTGATTGGATTTGAAGGGGATATACGTATAACAGCAATAAATAAACATACCACGCTTGAACAAGCCTATAATAAAGTTAAAAATGATGCTTCCATTGATAAGGCTATGTTGTACAAGGAAAGAATTGGGATGATAATTGGCAGGGATGATGCAAAAAGAATGGCTACGTTCAAGGCAGTTGAGCTGGAAGGATTGGATACTTTTTATGATATCGAATTCATTAACAAGGGTATGAAAACTTCCAATCCTGAAATTATTATAGGTAATTTATTGGCACAAAGGTTAAATGTAGATATTGGTGACCAATTAACAATTATGAGCCCAATTGATCAATCAAACTTTTTTGGATTACCCCAAATGATCGATGTTACTGTCAGTCGAATTTTTCATGCCCAAGTGT
Organism: uncultured Fidelibacterota bacterium; assembly: GCA_913041075.1. Lineage (GTDB taxonomy): Bacteria > Fidelibacterota > Marinisomatia > Marinisomatales > TCS55. The sequence continues at coordinate 3,534 of CAJWGZ010000083.1, forward strand.
TGGATTTTGATGACCGAGTAGTATTTATTTCACCCGATGTAGGCAACCGCCTATTCCTGCGCAAGAAAAATTATGATGGAATCGATATACGACTAGTTGACCGTAAAAATCTGGTTGATATTAAAATGCAGTTAGAAAAGACCTTTTCGGATCATTTATCCATAAAAACATGGGAAGATTTACATCGCGGTTTGATCAGTGCCATGCGTGTTGAACGTTTAGGTGCTTTGGCTGTATTGTGTTTGATCATATTGGTGGCCAGTTTTAATCTGGTATCAACGTTAGTTTTGGTCATTATTCAGAAAATCCGTGAAATTGGAATTTTACGTGCAATTGGTACATCTAAAATTAATATTAAAAAAATAATTCTTACTCAGGGCTCTTTAATCGGAGGAGTCGGTGTTGTGATTGGAATCGGTATAAGCACGGTCTTAATATTTATTCAAAATCAATATGGTATTATCCCGCTTCCTGCAGATGTGTATTTCATTAATCAATTACCCATGGTAATAACAACAATTGACCTTTTGGTTGTACTAATAATTTCAATTTTCTTTGTTCTATTTTCCGGATTAATTGCATCAAAGCGAGCTACTATTTTAAATATTAGGGAGTCCTTACAGTGGGAAAAATAGTATTAGATACAACAAAACTTGTGAAGTCCTATTCTAATGGGGAAAAAGAGTTAAATGTACTTAATAACTTAACCTTGAAGGTAAAATCAGGCGAAATCATAACCATTATGGGACAATCAGGTGCCGGTAAGACTACTTTGTTAAATATACTTGGTACGCTGGATCAGCCTGATTCAGGTCAATTAACAATCCTTGGAAATAATGCAATGGAAATGAGTGATAAGAAATTATCTGAATTGAGAAATCAAGATTTGGGTTTTGTTTTTCAATTTCACCATTTACTTCCTGAGTTCACTGCGTTTGAGAATGTGTTGATGCCAGCAATTATTAATAACAATGCCAGCGCTAAGGAAGAACTTGCAGATGAGTTATTTCACTATGTGCATCTTTCGGATCGGAAAGACCATCTACCTGCGGAACTCTCTGGTGGTGAGCGGTTACGGGTTGCTGTATTACGAGCATTAATTAATCAACCTGCTTTAGTGCTTGCGGATGAACCAACAGGTAACTTGGATATCAATAATGCAAAACGATTGCTGCAATTATTTAAAAAAATTAATTCTGACTTTAACCAAACATTTATTATCACTACCCATAATCCTCAAGTTGCAGCAATAGGTAGCCGTAAACTAAAAATGGTTAATGGGCGATTGAGAATAAATAAGTAATTGATTATTTATAGGTTTTGATATCATGATAAAGGTGTTTTAATATTTCTGGCAGAATGAAAGAAAATTTTTCGAAACGTGTTCAATCTATTATTAAATATGC
>CAJWGZ010000084.1 GCA_913041075.1 uncultured Fidelibacterota bacterium
ATCAAGAAGTAATTGCTGCCTGCGATGATCATGGTATTGCCATGGTGTTTACAGGAAGACGCTGCTTCAAGCACTAAGTTATACTTGAAGAAAAATCATTCTACTAATTCATAGCTGACGAAAGCTATACGCTCACTATCTGGTGACCAAGATGGCACATTAATAGTTCCTTGACCCCCAAATAATTTGGTTAGCACGATAGGCTCTCCTCCATCAATATTTATCATACGCAGCATGACTTGTTTAAATGGCGGGTGTGATCCTGGGTCCACTTTATCAATATAGCTTAAAAATACAACCCATTTTCCATTCGGTGATGGGTGTGGAAACCAATCGTTAAATTTGTCAAACGTAATTTGCTGCTGATTAGACCCATTGGCATCCATGCGCCAGATCTGCATTGTCCCGGTCCGGACCGAGTTAAAGTAAATATATTTACCATCGGGTGAATAATCTGGGCCATCATCAAGGCCCGGTGTGTTGGTTAGGCGTTTTTCTTTACCTCCTTTAGTGGAAATAGTGTATACATCATAATTATTATTTCTTGCGCCGCAATAAGCAAGTGTTTTACCGTCTGGAGACCAGCCGTGCCAATAAGAAGGACCTTTTTCTGTGATCAGCCTAGGTGTCCCTCCATTAATCGGTAATATATAAATTAGAGATTTTCCGGACATATTGTTGGAGTGGCTTAGCACCAATTTATCTCCCTGGGGTGAAATACCATGATCGTTGTTACATCGATCTGCAAAATCAGTATCAATTAACTGTGGAGTTGATGACTTCAAAGGTAGTTTATACAAGCTGCCATTCTTATTAAAGATTAAATATTTACCGTCTAAACTCCAGTTTGGGGCTTCAAAATGTTCTGTTCCTTCGTAGATAATTTTTCTAGATCGAGATTTTAAATCAATCGTTTCGAGCTTACTGACTACATTGTTTTCCTGCGCATTCATAGTTATGAAAAATAGTGCTAATAATACTTTACGAATCATTGTTTAATTTTCATTTGGATACCTGAGACCCCACTGTTTCCGCAAATCATCCATAATCCTCATAGTTGCTACTGTTTCATCTAATGGACATATTGTGCTTTCAGTTTTCCCATCAAGCAAACACTGCTGGACTTCCCTAGCTTCATACAGATAACCGAAACCATCAAAACCATCATTTACCAGTTTCGGTTTTTTACCGTTCAGGATAATCTGATATTGCTGGGGATGATAAAAGTCGTCTACCACAATTCTTCCCTTGTCTCCATATATCCTCGCCTGATGTGGTGTGGGCAGTGCAATTGCCGCGCTCAACAAGGCTTGTCGGCCCTCCGAATAAATAAGATTATAGGTCGAAAGTCGATCGACGCCTTGATCTGTAAATTGGGCATAACCACTAATTCCTTTCGGTTTGGATCTGAATACAATATTTGAAAAATTAATAGTATAAATACCCAGATCTAGCAACGCCCCGGCAGCGAGTTTTTTTTCATAAAATCTTGAACCTGCTTCTGGCGGTTTTGTTATGCCAAAATCTGCCTGAACCAGCTGTGGGGTTCCTATAATACCACTATCTATATCTTTTATCAAACGAGTGACCGTGGGCAAAAATAGTGTCCACATCGCTTCCATCAGAAATATGTCTTTTTTTCTGGATAGCTCTACCAGTTTTTGTGCTTCTTGAGCATTAACGCATATAGGTTTTTCACACAAAACAGCTTTGTTTGCTGCTAAGCAAAGCGCTGCGTGCTCATAATGAAAATTATGTGTTGTGGCCACATAAATTACGTCCAAATCTGGATCATTAACCAAAGCAGTGTAATTACTATATGTTCTTTCGGCGGTGTGTTTTATTGCGAATTTCTGCGCGCGTTCAGGGTCCCGAGACGCTACAGCGCGCAACACTGATCCTGAAACCATTTGTAAGTCGGTTGCAAACTTATTGGCAATATTGCCACACCCTAAAATGCCCCAACGAATTGTTTTATCCATAATATTTCTAGTTTGGTAAAAATTCTATCCGGTCAGTAATAATGCCATCAACTTTTAAATCTATCAGCCAATCTATGGCTGGCTTAGTATTCACCGTCCAGATGTTTAGGGCGAAACCCCTCTGTTTAGCGAATTTGACTAGATTTTCTGAAACAAGTTCAGCTGTGGTGTGCAGACAATCGGGATGAATAACGTTGATCATGAAAAAATAATCCAGGTTTTTATATAAGAAACCAGTCCATACGTGCGGGTTTATCCATTTTACATACCAAATGACAAGAGGATTAAAGCTTGATATTATTGTTCTATTTATGAAATTTTTCCCTTTGATCAATTCGATGACATCGCGGACCGCTGATATATCATGAAATGATCGAGATTTGATTTCAATATTTAATCTTATATGTTTTGGTACTATCTTAAGCACATCCTCTAGTTTTGGCAGCCCCTCTCTTTTAGAATTCCAGTTTAAAGCGGTATTTGCATCTTTAATTCTAGCGTAAGGCAACTCATCAATATAGCCATCATAATCTGTTTTCCTCTCTAAATCAAAATTATGCGAACACAATAATACACCATCAAGGGTACGAATTACGTCAATCTCAAGCGCTGGCATACCGCTCTTCATGGCTTGGGTGTATGCAGATATCGTGTTTTCAGGGGCGGTGGTTGAGGCTCCGCGATGGGCAAACCATAATGGACTATTTCCATTATAAAATAAGGACACGTCACGCGGTTTCCATAAATATAAATGGTTTAACACAATTGCAATAAACAGAAAAAGTATAAGTAAAAACGGTATCATTAATCGGGTAATAACACCAAGTGACGGAATTCTTTATTGTTGCGAATATAATCTTCATCAAACCAGGTGGTTCTATATTTCCCCGCATTGTAAAGCGCTGCTTGATCATCATAATGGGGGCTGTTTGGCTGTCCCGACTGTCCAGTAGGGATAACAAACTGTGTGTTATTCATGTTCTTTAGATCAACAATGCGCCTAAAGCTGGCGCCAACGCTTTGATCAAACTCCTGTAAAACCTCATATTCACCTTTGTTCACGGTCATTGTGGATCCGCCTGTCTTGAATGAACCAACGTTGAAGCCAAATAGTTTATCCAAAATATGTATTTTCCCAAGCGGGTGGGGGTGTGTTAAGGTATGAACAGATCCCCAAGACCAGACAGCGGGGTTGATACCCACCCCAAGCTCAATGCGTTTGACGGCGTTGCTAAATGATTTACTGACAATATCAGTACGTGTTTCAATGTGGTCAGGCGTCGTTACATCATCGACCCAACTAGACTGGCCTTCTGCTAGTACCCAATGAATATTACGGTAAGGCAACATGGAGAAATGTACTAAGGCGTCAAAAGCTTTATCGTCGATCATTGCCAGCTCATCTTCATAAATATTGTGTAATAATTCATCTAAAACCGTGTGAAAAATAAGAGCGGCAGCTGACTCTTTATCTTCGATATAATCCCAATCATTCAAAATTTTCAGGGCTGTTATTTCATTCTCATTGAGGTCCTGTGGTAACCATTCTATAATGTTTGGCACCACCTCTCTGGCAAAGGGAGAAAGCCAGTCGTTCTGCAGTGTTTTCATGTCTTCCACAGTTAATTTTTCTTTGGAATCCAGCCATTCCTCAATACGTTCTATTCTACTTGGTTCGGCCCATTGGTTTGATATATAGTATGGATAATCATCGTCTACTATCTTATTATTTGCTGTGGCGATGTACCCCTTATCTGGGTTGTACAGAAACGGCATTTCATCTAACGGTATAAATCCTTGCCAATCATAGGCTGGATCCCATCCGGGCCGCGGCAATAAGCTTCCGCCTTTTATGCGAATTGGGATTAGCGCTGCTGCGCGCCAGCCTATATTACCTGCAGTATCAGCAAAAATAATGTTTTGACCTGGTACTGAGAATTTTTTTACAACTTCAGTGAAACCGTCCCAGTCATTTACTAATCCAATTTTTGATAAAGTGCTGATCTCTTCTGTGATTTGGTTTCCGGTCCAAGCCATTGAAACAACTTTTCGCTCATTTTTTAATAATGGGTGAACGTCGCTAATGACAGGTCCGTGGTGTGTTTCCCGAATCACTATGGTTGTGTCTCCGCCGTTCTTACGCGGAATGACTTCCTCTCTAATAACCATATCCAGCCAGTTGTCCCCATGGCGATATTTGTTCGGATTATTTGGATGAATTTTCTCGATAAAAAAATCAATATCGTCAGCCATAATATTAGTAAAACCCCAAGTCATAGCTGCGTTCTGTCCAAGAACCGGCAGCGGAAATCCGGCTAAAAAGGCACCACTGACATCGAAACGTCCGCCTTTTAAATGCATTTCATACCATTTCGCAGGCTGGGTAAACTTTAAGTGCGGGTCGTTAGCAAGTATTGGTTTTCCTGTTTCTGAGCGAGCACCTGAAATCACCCAACTATTGGAACCAATGCTGGTTCCATTTGTACCTGTAAGTTCACGTATATTGTATTCCAAATCCCAAAGCGTAGAAAATAATAAATTTGCATGGGGATAGTTTATAGCTTCAGATATGGTAGGGCGAAAGGGTTCGTATAGCGGAAACAACTCATTAAGTTTCTCGGGGCCAAAATATTGTGCCAAAGCACCGAACAATATTTCAGGTTTCCAGGATTGCTGTAAATCGTGGGCCATTAATCGACCGTAGGCAATCACGTCCACTGGTTTCCAGCGAACGGGTGCGGATCTCAATAATTTAAATTCAACCGGATACTTCCCATCTAGTTCATCGATCCTCGCGTTAATCCCAGCACAGAGTCTTTCCAAGATTTCCATAGTGTCTTCATCAATTTTTTCCACTATGTGTACCGCGATTTTATGAATACCCCATGTTCGCAAATAGACATCCTCTTTAATAAATTTATCACCAAAAAGTTTTCCAAGTTCACCCC
>CAJWGZ010000085.1 GCA_913041075.1 uncultured Fidelibacterota bacterium
AATATATAAAAAATATTATTAAATCTGAAATTGCAGGTGCTAAGTGGGGAAAAGATGCGCAATGGGGAGTTAGGTTAATGACAGACAACCAAATCATCGAATCTTTAAACTATTTTGATCAAGCAGAAAAATTTCTAGTAATAAATTGATAGTTATATCATAAAAAAATAAAAAAAGAGCAAATATCGAAAAACATTAATAACTTTTGTTTATTACCTCTAAAAAATAAAATTAACCCTTTAACTAATATTATGTGAAAGAAATGAAAAATAAATCATTACCAATATTCTTGTTTTGCTTTTCAATACTATTTGGCCAGCAAATGGACAAAGATAGCATATACCTCAATGTAGAAAAAATGCCTATCATCAAGGGTGGTTTCGCTGCCGTAGGGAAAAAAATAAAATATCCCAATATTGCCAAACAAATGGGCATGCAGGGAGTAGTTTATATAGGCTTTATAGTGAATTCGGAAGGGAAGGTTGAGGATCCTAAAATATTGAAGTCTGTAGCAAAAATATTAGATGAAGAAGCTATACGCGTGGTTGAAAAAGAAATAGAATTTGAACCGGGCTACCAAGAAGGCAAAGCAGTTCCTGTTAGGTTTGTGTTACCGATTAAGTTCAAATTATAATTAAAAATGAATCATAGAATTCAGTTCATTTTCATTTGCGTCCAGATCTTTTGTCTAAGCTTTCTATTCGCCGCAGAGAACGAATACCAGTTTGAAATAATCACCACTCGTAACGGTCTTTCTGACAATGATATTCGCGCGGTCACGGATGACAGGTATGGTTTTGTTTGGTTGGCCACTGATGAGGGTTTTAACCGCTATGATGGTTATGAGGTAAAAAACTACAATTCAAATCCATTTGACACCACTGCATTATCCGGTAATCGAATTTGGGATATCTTCAAGGATCAGGATGGAGATGTATGGGCGCTTACAGATAAAGGCGTTGATTTATACCACTACGGAAAAAATTCGTTCCAACGGTTTGCTACAGCTAGCCGTCCAATTTTTCTAACTCAGGATAAAGAAGGACTATTATGGATTGCTACCAAAAATAGTGGTGTTTATACCATTGAAAAAAATACTGGTAATATCGTTAATTATAGGTTTACGCCAAGTGATCCATATTCAATTTCTTCCAACAGTTTTGATGAAAATCAATGTAATCCAATCGTGGTAGATACATCCGGCAACCTATGGATTGGCACAACAAATGGTCTCAATTATTACCGCAAGGATAAAGATTTTTTTACTCGTTTTTTAAGTTTGGAGTATTATCAGAATTCAATCTCTGGCAATCATATCAACACTCTACTCATTAAAGATAATAATATTTATGTAGGGACATCCCAAGGCTTGGACAAAATAAATATTGGTGATCTTTCTATCACTCGTCTTGCCGGTACATCTTGGATATCTATGTTGGGCACTTATTCAGTTAAACAACTTCTTGATTTTGGACCCAATCCAACTATGAACGGATTTTGGATGGCTACCACTGCTGGTATAGTGTATTATAATGCAACTTTTGATTTATTTGATGATCTGATGTGGGATTATATTTTCGGTCAGAACATTAATAAAATGTATGTGGATCCCAGTGGAAATTTGTGGGTTGATGTACTTGCATTCCCGGGTCTAACACTTTTTAATACAGCCGTTTTCTTTGCCCAGATGGGGTTAGTGCTAGATGATAATTTTAAATTATTGCAACCAGACAAAAACGGCGTTCTATCTGAAACTACAGAGCCTTCTTCGTTTACCAACGTAAAGGTAAATGATCTTTACTTTGATGAAATGAACAATATGTGGGTAGCAACTAGAGTCGGGCTTAATCAAAAAATAAAAACCACCCAGAATTTTATAACCGAAAACAATCTAAATGGCAGCAATGTAAGTGCAGTGAAAATAGCCCCTGATAATTCTATATGGGCCGCCCATGAAAATGGCGTTGATCAATTATCTGAAGATGGGCAGGTAATAAAACAATTTACTGCTGATCCAACTAATGCTAATTCTCTATTAAACAAAGAGACTGGTCCTTTAGCAATATTAAATGATGGGCGAGTGTGGGCTGCAAGTCAGTCTTTAGGGGCAACATTGATAAATCCAACAGCAAAAACATACCAACGATTTTATGAATTTATTGATGAAACATCCGGGTCAAAACTTCAAGGAAAAGTCAATTCAATTTTCCAAGAATACGTTAAAAACCAAAATGGACCTAACTATGAAAATATATGGTTTGCAACAACAGCTGGGATAATTAAATGCACCATGCCCGAGCATACTGAAAATGCACCGAAATTTTCTGTTTATAAATATGAAGATAATGTTCAAAATGATTATCTATCCAGGCCATCAGCAATCCTCCGAGATCTAGAAACTGGTGAGTTGTGGGTTGGCACAGAATCAACCGGCCTTTTCAGAATAAAGATGAAAAATTCAAGTAGATATGTTAATGACCGTCAGATAAAATATGAAAAAATAGAACTTGTGAAACACTATATTATTGATAAAAATGATCCGAAAAGTTTTTCATCAAATTCGGTGAATACAATTGTTGGTGATGTAAATAATAATATTTGGATTGGGACATCGGGAGAAGGATTATTTCGTTATAATCGCGAAAATGACAATTTTGATCGCTGGTCAATTGATAATGGTTTACCTAGCGCGACAGTAGTATCCATTCTGTCTGACAACTCTGGTGGTATATGGTTTGGCACCAGAAGAGGAATTGCACGCTTGCACGCCGATGGTAGTGTAAGGGTGTTTGATAATAGTGATGGTTTACCTGCTGATATCTTTAATGCACGCGCTGTAGATATTAACGATAATGGTATGTTATACTTTGGAAGCGTTCAGGGTCTCACTAGAGTAAATCCTTCAGAAATAACAATTAATGAGATAATGCCAAAATTAGCTATCAATTTGATCGAGACTATTGATTATGAAGGTAACCGAAATTTCATCGAGTTCACAAACAACCAGCTTTCGATTGATCATCAAGTTCAAACATTAAATATCAACTTTGTTGGTCTTTCTTTTAACAAGTCTGCAAAAAATCGATATCAATATACGCTGGATAATTACTTAAATAACTGGGTAGATAATGGGACCAATCGGACAGTGACCTTCCAACGCCTCGAGCCAGATGATTATACTTTTCAGTTCAGGGCAAGTAATAATGATGGTATTTGGAATAATAATCCTTACACGATAAGAGTCCGCGTTAAACCACCGATCTGGAAGACATGGTATGCATACACTTTTTACTTTTTTGCTATTATTGGACTTAGTGCATCGGGATTTTATGGAGTAGACCGATTAAGACGTAAATCACTAGAAAATAAACGTAAAGACCATGAACTTGCTGAGGCAAGGGAATTTCAGTTGAGGATGATCGCAAAGAAAATACCAGATTATGAAGGAATGAATATTAAGGCATTTATGCGAACATCCACTGAAGTTGGTGGTGATTACTATGACTTTTTCGAACTAGAGGACGGAAGTTTTTATGCGGTCTGTGGAGATGCTACAGGACATGGTTCTCAATCAGGAATGATGGTATCAATAACCAAGGCCGGTCTCGCGGGTATAGAGTCTAATTCACCCGATGATATTCTCAACCGGCTCAATAAAGTAGTACGCCGAGTTGACACTGGCCGTCTACGTATGAGTTTAAGTGTGTGTATTTTCAAAAATGATAAACTTTATATTAGTGCAGCTGCAATGCCGCCTGCTTATCTGTACTCTGCAGAAACACAATCTGCAGAAGAAATTGAGATCCGCAATCTCCCCTTAGGCGGATTGGAAAACGAACAATTTGAGCTGGTGGAGAAATCATTTAATAAGGGAGATGTATTGGTGCTGCTTTCAGATGGACTACCCGAAGCTCCGGATTTGGAAGGAAATTTGCTAGATTATCAACCAGTAATGGACTGTATTGAAAAAACAGCGCATTTAGGTGCAGCACAAGTTAAACAAGCACTAATTGACCTTGCCGATGATTGGCTCGGTGGTTCTAAAAATCCTGATGATATAACATTTATAGTTTTTGAAAAACAGCCTGATGAAGATAAGAAAGCGCAGAAGGAAATAGAGGAAAAGGATTATAAAAAAGTCGCACAAGCCTAGATATTTTAAGGAGGAATTTATTTATGACTAATCCAACAGTAGAACTCACATTACCCGTGATGCAAGACATGGAGCTTGCAGCAACCAAAACTGCAGAAGTTATCGCAAAACGTATGGATTTGGATGGAGAAAAAACTGACGAGATCAGTATGGCCTTGATTGAAGCCTGCATTAATGCATTTGAACATTCCAAATCCAAAGATAATATTTTCATTCAATATATTATCGATCCCGAAAAACTTATAGTGAAGGTAGGCGATAAAGGTATTGGCTTTGATGATGAAGTTGTAGCCATACCTAAAATCGAAGAAAAATTAAATTCTGATCATAAGCGTGGTTGGGGCCTTCAACTGATGAAAGAACTTATGGACACCGTGGAGTTTCAATCCAGCGAGGATGGTACAACTGTAACAATGACAAAAAATAGATAATTATAAAAGGGAGAAAAATCAGATATGAATGATTTTAATATTAAAGTTCGTGAAGAAGGCGATATCATAATTCTGGAAACGAGTGGGTACTTAAATAATTTCGGTGGAGATCGAGTAGCTTCTATATGTAAACAAAGTATATCTGAAGGTAAGAGAAAATTATTAATTAATATGGAAGCTACTAAAATGGTTAATAGCATCGGTGTCTCTATTCTTATAGAAGTTATAGAAGACCTACAAGGCGTTAATGGGAAAATCGGTTATTATAATGTTGCGCCAATTGTTGAGAAAACATTCAATATTATGGGTATAACTAATTATTCAAAAATTTATACTAG
>CAJWGZ010000086.1 GCA_913041075.1 uncultured Fidelibacterota bacterium
ATAAAATGTGCTAATGGCCAAACTATTATGCTTAGTCACGATACCAATTCACCCCGACCTTATAGTTTGAATTTTCGGGTGCAGGGGACTAAGGGCTTATGGATGAAGGATAGTCAGTCTATATACATTGAGGGCGTAAGCCCTAAGAATCATCGCTGGGAAGAAGATAAAGCATACCTGAAAGAATATGATCATCCGTTATGGCAAAGATTTGAGGATCAGGCATCTGGCGCGGGCCATGGCGGAATGGATTTTTTTGTGCTTCGCGCATTCCTTGAAGCAATGAAGCGCAACGCAAAGCCTCCATTGGATGTATATGATGCCGCAAGCTGGAGTGTGATCAGTCCACTCTCAGAAAAGTCCATTAGACAAAATAGTTCATCCATAAAAATACCTGACTTTACCAGGGGAAAATGGAAAACCAACAAACCTATATTTGGTTTAAATGATCAATATTAATTCATGACTTTAACGACACTTGATTGGACTATCGTTGGCGCATATTTTGCGGTTTCATTAGCTGTGGGTATTTGGGCCTCAAAGCAGGCCGGAGAAGATACGAAATCTTTTTTCCTGGCCGGTCGCAATATGCCCTGGTGGCTGCTCGGGGTTAGTATGGTGGCTACTACATTCTCTACGGACACGCCTAATCTTGTTACTGATCTCGTTCGCCAAAATGGTGTTTCAGGGAACTGGGTCTGGTGGGCATTTCTACTTACAGGGATGTTGACTGTTTTTGTATACGCTAAACTCTGGCATCGGTCTGGAGTGCTAACGGATATTGAATTTTATGAACTTCGTTATAGTGGTAAGGCAGCGGCATTTTTACGTGGATTCCGGGCCTTATATCTTGGATTGGTATTCAATGTATTAGTTATGGGTGCGGTTAGCCTTGCAGCAGTAAAATTTGGTGAAATTGTATTAGGTTGGCCTGGTTGGTTAACGCTCACAATTGCCTGTTCAATTACGTTGGCCTACAGCACCTTGGGAGGATTGAAAGCAGTAATTATTACAGACTTTGTACAATTTTCATTAGCGATGATTGGTTCGATATGGGCTATGATATATATCCTTGGTTTGGAACAAATAGGCGGTTTATCCAACTTGATTGCCCATGCAAATGTTGTTGATAAACTGGCGCTTATTCCAAATCTGTCAGATCCGGATATTTGGGTGCCCATCTTGCTAGTTCCATTGGCAGTACAATGGTGGGCCAGTTATTATCCCGGGGCTGAACCCGGAGGTGGTGGATATATCGCGCAACGTATGTTTTCTGCTAAAGATGAAAAGAATGCTGTTAGTGCCACCCTGTTTTTCAATGTAGCCCACTATGCGTTGCGTCCCTGGCCATGGATACTGATTGCTTTGTCCTCGCTAATTGTATTTCCTGAATTATCAGATATACAAAATGCATTTCCAAATTTACCGCCAGACAAACTCGGCCATGATGTAGCTTACCCAGCCATGCTAACATTACTGCCTACAGGTTTGCTAGGTCTAGTAGCCGCCTCGCTTATTGCAGCATTTATGAGCACTATGTCTACTCAATTAAACTTGGGTGCTAGTTACCTAGTAAATGATTTCTATCATCGCTTTATAAAACCGGATGCTTCTGAAAAACACCTGGTCAATGTAGGCCGGGGTTTTACCGTAATATCAATTATTCTTGGAGGTGGTTTAGGCCTTTTCCTGACCAGTGCTGGCCAGGCATTCACATTGTTGCTTATGATTGGCGCTGGTACGGGAATGATCTATATCCTGCGCTGGTTCTGGTGGCGGATCAATGCCTATACAGAGATCGTAGCCATGGTTAGTTCATTATGTATTGCTTTTTATTTTAATTTTATTGATCAAAGTTTCGCCGGCTGGGAGAAAATTGTTATTGGTGCAATTTTAACCACTGTAGTGTGGGTTGTAGCCACATATTTAACACCACCAGACGATGAAGAGACACTCCAGAACTTCGTGAAAAAAGTGAATCCTGGTGGTCCGGGCTGGTCGAAATATTCCCATGGGGTATATTCTGAACCGTGGCCGGTACCAAATGGGATACTGTGTATGATCCTAGGCTGTAGCGCTGTTTATGGTGTACTTCTTGGTGTTGGCCAACTGATTTATGGGGAACCATTGGGATTTACATTAATTGGACTCGCCGGGGTTTCAGCTTTTGGTTTAACCCGCTTGTGGAAATAAGCACTCCCGGAAGGATTTGCCTTTTCGGGGAGCACCAGGATTACCTCGGGCTACCAGTAATAGCCATGGCCATATCACTGCGAGCAAAAATTATTGGTCAAAAGCGCGAAGATCAGCAAGTTATTATTCATAAGCCGGATATCAGTGAATCGGAGAAATTTCCACTCAATGGATTAACTTATACCAAACAGCGGGATTATTTCAAAAGCGGAATAAATATCTGCATTGGAGAGGGACTCGTTTTTTCCAATGGATTTGAATGCGAAATTACTAGCAAAATTCCCATTCAGGCTGGTGTTGGCAGTTCATCTGCGGTGATGGTGAACTGGCTTCATTTTTTATCTCAAATGGCGGATACCCCAGTAATTTGGAATGCGCAAAAAATAGGTGAACTGGCTTATAAAGCAGAGGTGCTAGAGTTCAATGAGCCAGGCGGTATGATGGACCAGTATTCCACCAGTATGGGGCACCTGCTTTATTTAGTATTCGAACCGGATATATCAATCAAATCCTTGAACCCGAATTTGGGGACTTTTGTGTTAGGAGATTCTTGTGAGCCGAAGGACACTATGAGTATTCTGCAACGCTGCCGGGATGCTCGGATTAAGATCATCCAAAAACTGAAAGGAAAAAATCCAGATTTTAACATTCATACTAATGATGATGCGGATATATCACTCTTGAACGATGAAGACAAAGATATTTTCAATGGAACAATCAAAAACAGGGATATTTTGAGACAAACATTACCCGAATTGGGAAAAGAAGCGCCAGATCCTGCTTGGATTGGCACCCGTTTAACTGAACATCATGCTGTGTTGCGGGATGTTTTACAGGTCAGTACGCCCAAAATAGAAGCTATGCTTGATGCGTCTTTAGATGCCGGTGCATTGGGTGGTAAGATCAATGGATCTGGAGGCGGGGGATGTATGTTTGCTTATGCTCCAAAAAATGCTGAAATTGTAGCCGAAGCCATTGAAAAGGTTGGCGGTAAATCTTTTATAATTAGTTCAGATAATGGCACAAGAATTGTATAAAACCCAAAAAGGTATGTTTTTGCTATGAATAATATCACATTACTGGTCATGGCCGCAGGAATGGGTTCGCGCTATGGTGGCCTCAAACAATTGGATGAAGTTGGCCCCTCTGGGGAGACCATTATTGATTATTCAGTGTATGATGCTATTGCAGCAGGTTTTACCAAGGTTGTTTTTATCATTCGCCGGGATTTTGAGCAGGAATTCAAATCAAAGATCACCGATAAATTTTCCGATAAGATCCAGGTTGAATTTGCTTTTCAGGATATTGAGGATCTTCCAAGCGGTTTTTCCTGTCCTGAAGGTCGAGAAAAACCCTGGGGGACAGGTCACGCCATATTATCTGCCGCGAAATTGATCGATGGTCCCTTTAATGCAATTAATGCCGATGATTATTACGGCCGAGAATCATTCAAAACAATAGCAGATTTCTATGCTCATGAAAGCAATGTTTTTACCCTGGTTGCATTTCGCTTGGAAAATACGCTATCTATCTTTGGATCTGTAACGCGAGGATTATGCGAAGTGAAAAATGATCGACTAACCACTGTGATCGAGACAAATAATCTTCAAAAAACAAATTCGGGGATTGCTTCAGATAGAGATGTTGATTTAAACGGAAGTGAACCCGTCTCAATGAATATGTGGGGTTTTACACCCGTTATTTTTGGTTATTTGCAAGAAATGTTTGTGGATTTTCTGGCACATCGAGGAAATGAATTAAAAAGTGAATTTTTAATTCCTAGCGTAATAAATGATCTCATCCAATCAGGAAAAGAAAGTGTTCATGTTTTGTACAGTAATGCCCCCTGGTTTGGAGTTACGTACAAAGAAGATAAACCTTATGTGGTTGACCAGATCCAGAAACTAATTAACGATGATTTCTATCCGCGAAAGTTATTTGGCTAGTAATTAGTTTATAAATCCTCGCCATATATTTGCACTTTTCCCGGTACCAACTGTTTATTATACTTACGTATACCGTTCAAGGATGTGTGAGGTAATATGGATCTAAAAATTATCTGGTTAATTGCATTTGTTGGGATTTACTGGGCTTACTGTCTATTTTGGGGGATAAAGGGTGCCCTGACAGCTAAGACATCAACTGACTATTTTCTAGCAGGGCGATCAATAAGTATTATTGTGTTTGTCCTGGCGGCAACAGCCACCAGCTTCAGCGGTTGGACATTTGTTGGCCATCCCGGAAAAATATTTAATGATGGTTTACCGTATGCATTTGCGTCTTTTTACGCATTGACGATCCCCTTTACTGGAGTTCTGTTCTTGCGGCGTCAATGGGCTTTGGGTAAAGCTTATAATTATATAACGCCCGGTGAGATGTATAGCGATTACTATGGTGGAGATGCAATTCGTTTACTGACCGTGTTGGTTGCTTTCCTATTTAGTGTACCATATCTTGGTGTACAGCTTAGAGCATCGGGTGATTTGTTCTATGTGCTCACTGATGGTCTAGTAAGTGCGAATTTTGGCATGTTTGCCCTATCGACTATTGTCGTAATCTATGTGGCTTCAGGGGGATTGCGTTCCGTGGCTTATGTGGATTGCGCCCAGTGTATCTTACTGGCCTTGGGTATCGTAATTCTTGGCGGTATTGCAATTCATTATTC
>CAJWGZ010000087.1 GCA_913041075.1 uncultured Fidelibacterota bacterium
ACATTCACCAATAAATAATTCGCCAGTGGACTGATCCAGTACGGCATACCCAGCATCATCACCGTGGAAGTGAATACAGGCTAGGAATTGATTGGTCTTCTCATTTAAAGCGGCATCGCTGGTAATGGTACCTGGAGTGACGACTTCGATCACTTCTCTTTTTACAATTCCTTTGGTCAGTTTTGGGTCCTCCACCTGTTCACAAATGGCTACGCGGTGACCGGCGTTCACCAGTTTGTGTAGATAATTGTCCAGGGCATGATAGGGAAATCCCGCCAGGGGCACATTGCCGGCAGCGCCGTTGGAACGTTTGGTGAGCACAATGCCCAGAACTTTCGCCGTTGTGACGGCATCATCGCTGAATGTTTCGTAGAAATCGCCCATGCGGAATAGGACGATAGCGTCGCTGTATTGGCGTTTCACGTCCTCGTACTGGCGCATAAGAGGTGTGCCTTGGGGTGCAACAGTCTTTTTGGTCACAAATTATCCCCTTTAGACCGTTGATTGCCGCTGCGGTCAGTCCAACCCTGCTTGTCACAATATTCCAGCATAGGAATGGCAAATTTCCGTGTCAATGCGGTTATATTTTTAAAATCTGTTACTCCCATTTCATTATTTTGGTTGAAGTGATTGATAAGGGCTTGACGGAGTTTAGCTATGTTTTCATTGTGCATCCAGGTACCGTTTTCAATTTCCGATACTTTTTTATCTCCTTTCAGGACGTGCAAAACTTCCAGCACACGTTTATCATTCTCGTTGAATTTTTGAGATAATTCCGCTGTGGTTACCGGCGTCAGACCAACTTCAGTTAAGTTGTTTTCCATCTTTCTTGATAGCTCGGCTGTGCTTCCTACCAGTTCCACTTTGTGGCTTGTCAATGCTAACCCCGATTCTACAAATTTTACAATCCCTTCCTTTTTCATCATCGCTACCACTTCTTCGAGCCATATAGTACTCAATCTTGATTCCTGCTGTAGTATATCTACACCCATGGATCTGCGTAAGGGCTTCCGCTGATGAAATGTATTTAATGTACTAACAATTATTTTTTTGCTCTCATCCAAGATCTTATGGGTAAATACAATACCTTTTTCTGTCGTTAGCAGGTCCAATTTTGTTATCCATTTATGTACCTTTTCATCCGTGCATTGATTTAATAGCGCCCACGCACTGATGGTATGAGGCTGCGTACTAAATGAATCCACCAATTGCCCAAAGCGTTGTACTGGATCTACATCCAACGCAGAAACCCAACTACTGACCTTTACACCTTTGGGAATAAAGGTGGTCAAAACCGTCCCACCACCAATGGTAGTCATGGGGGAATAAGTACGCAATACAAAACGGTCACCGCTAGCCGCAACGGTAGACTTTTCCAGATCTAGATTGACATTTTCCTTGCTTCCGGCAGGCAACTTTTTCTTCCCTGACAAATGCACCCTGGCCAGCACTTCTGCCGTGCCCAAATGGACCCGCACTCGCTGGTGATGTTTTAATTCCTTTTTCATTTCAGACGCAAGCTGGATATGCGCAGTGAATTTTTTAATGGATTTTAGCTTTCCAGGCAGTGCTAATTCTGATCCGCGAAAGACCTTTTCTTTATCTACCCCAGAAAGATTTACAGCAGCGCGATCTCCCTGCTGTACTGATTGCACATCCAATCCGTGGGATTGAATCCCGCGGACCTTGGCTTTGATATTCCCCGGTAATACGTCCACTGTGGATCCCTTTTTCAAATCACCGGAAATGACTGTCCCAGTTGTCACTGTACCAAAACCGGCCATGGAAAATACCCGGTCCACCTGCAAACGGAAAAAGCCCCTGTCCGTTGATTGCTGAATAGTCACTGCTTTTTGTTCCAATAGATTTTTTAATTCAGCAATGCCAACGCCCGTGTTTACTGACGTCCTTATTACATCTACACTTTTGAAAATTCCATCAGTTAATTCACGAATATCCAGTTCTACGAGATCCAACCATTCTTCGTCTTCCGCCAAGTCGGTCTTGGTGATGGCCACCACACACTGGGGAATGTTCAGCAGTTTCAAGATCTGCAGGTGCTCCCGGGTTTGGGGCATGATGCCGTCATCGGCCGCCACAACTAACATTGCCATGTGAATGGTGGACACCCCTGCTACCATGTTGCGGATGAATTTCTCGTGGCCAGGGACGTCGATAATAGTCACATTGTCGTTCAAGAAAGCAAACCCCAGGTCAATGGTCATACCCCGAGCCTGTTCCTCTGCCAGTCGGTCTGTATCTGTACCCGTTAGAGCCTTTACCAAAGCCGTTTTCCCATGGTCAATATGCCCCGCAGTTCCAATCACCACATGGGCCATACTATACCTCTTTTATTGCTTCAATCAGCTGCGGTGATTGATTAGGCAGCACGGCTTTCAAATCAATATAAAACGTACTGCCTTTGGTATAGCCAACTACAGGAATCGTACCCTCGCGAAAAGCCTTGGCCAGGGCCGCAACAGTTATCTGTCGCGGTGTAAATTGCAGGGCCGCGCTGGGAATGGATTTCACCGGCAAAGAACCACTACCAGCCTCCACTAGAGATGCTACTAGGGCAATACCCAGTTGCTTGACCTTAATCTGGGGAAGGTTGCTTAGAATTTTTTTGCCACGATTCAGAAGAATTTTTTGAGACGTAGTAAGCAGTTTCAACGAAAGATTATCAGCACTAAAACTTTCATTTGATCGATAGGTGCGCAGTGTCTCTTCCATAAGAGCAATCGTCCATTTGTCACAACGATAGGTACGGTATAATGGATTTTTTTGAATAACTTTCAGATAGCGCTGACTACCAATAATAAATCCAGACTGGGGACCACCCAGTAGTTTATCCCCGGAGAAGGTGATAACATCTGCACCAGTTTTAACCACATCTGAAACTTGTTTTTCGGCAGGTAGATTCTGTTTGTTCATATTTAGTAAGGCCCCGGACCCAAGATCTACCACAAGTGGAATACGCTTTTTCTTGGCCAGCAATGCCAGATCGGAAAGAGGGACCTCTTTCGTAAACCCCTGAACCACGTAATTACTGGTGTGTGCCCAAAGGATGGCACCGGTTTTTTTGGTGATGGCTTTTTCGTAATCTTTTAAATGTGTTCGATTTGTGGTGCCTATTTCCACCAAAGTGCAGTAGCTTTTACGAATAACGTCCGGAATGCGAAATGAACCGCCGATCTCCACCTCTTGACCACGAGAAACAATTACATCTCTACCTTCGGCTAATGAATTCAAGGCCAGCAGCACAGCAGCGGCATTGTTATTCACAATCAAACTGCTTTCAGATCCGCAGATCGCATTTAGCATTTTAGCGATGTGATTCTGCCGGTCACCACGCTTTCCCGTTGAGAGATCAAATTCTAAATTGATATAACCTTCTAGTTTTTTTGCTATGGTTGATATTACTTTTTTTGAAATAGGCGCGCGGCCGAAACCCGTGTGTAGCACAACGCCAGTGCCGTTGATGATATTTTTTATGGAAGACTGGTTCAAGGAATCAAGCTCATCTAAAATTGCAGCAGTGATCGCGCTCCGTTTGATATCAAGTTTACCAGCTTTCGCCGTTCTTCGGTAGCCCCTTAATTCTGATTTAATTACCTCTCTTATATATCTATCATGAAGTGCAATAGATTTATTTACATCAAGTAGTACTTCAGATACAGAAGGCAGTTGCCGTAATTGCTTTTTACTCATTTTAACACAGGAAGTTGATGAACTTTAGGTAGATAAAGCAACCATCATGATTTCTTGATAATCATATAACTTGTAAACAGTCCGGGAATCAATAAAAAACCCATAGCGGTAAAGACATAGGCAATGCCCATATTTTCAGCAATAAAGCCACCCACCCCGGCAGCAAGAGAGCCAATGCCAAAGCTCAAGAAGAAATTGATACCATACCCCAAACCCCTGTTATCACTATGGGTAAATTCGGCAATAAGCGTATTGCTAATGGGTTGGTTGCTAAAATAAGCCATTCCCAGTCCTAGACTGCATAGTACCAGGAAAATATCTGTTGTGTAACCCATAAGCAATAAAAAGGGGATATTAATTGCTATAATTAGCGGTAATAATTTCGTTCGTTTATACCGAGTTCCAAGCCGACCACCAATAATCTGGCCGATGATTCCCGCTAAAAATACCAAGGAGGGAAAAATACCTGCTTTCATGGTACCGGAAATAAACGGCAGGAAATTACTTGTATTTTCAGCGAAATGAGTAGGCATGAAAGTCGTAAAACCGTAATAGGCAAACCCCATGAGCATATTGGTCATATAGAAAAAAATCAGCGCCGGGCGGTTTGTCTTTTCAACACGATTTTCTTGCTGCTCCATTTTTCCGTTTCCACTGTGGTCTCTTTTTGGAATAACTACTATCGTTGCTAGAGCAAGGATAACATTGAAAACCCCTAAAACTGCATACGACGCCCGCCAAGAAATTAGTAGCGCCAGCGTAGTAGCCATGATGGGCCCTAGAGCTGAACCTGTAGTACCAAATATACCGTGGACAGCCATACCTTTAGTAATCGCTTGCACTCGTTGCGAAATAAGTGTGAGCCCGGCGGGATGGTAGATACTGCAGGAAAAGCCTAGTAATCCCAATCCAAAGATCAGTAGAATCAATGAATTAGATAGGGCAACAATTATAGCAGCTAGGCCAGAACCAAATAAGTAAAGTAACAGTAATGTTTTTCCACCCAATCTACTTTCTGCCAAGCCCGAAGGTATCGCTCCGATACCAAACATAAAGGCGCTTATGGTAGCAACCAAACCCAATGTATCCAACCCAGTGGAAAATTCTTGACGAA
>CAJWGZ010000088.1 GCA_913041075.1 uncultured Fidelibacterota bacterium
TTCCTTCTAACATCAATAATCTCTACTAAAATCGGGCGTTAAGTTAATCGGGGGTGTTTGTGGTGGCAATATTTTGTTATAAAATATTTTATATCAATTCAATCCTAATAACTGAATAATATAACGATTGCCGCGTTCCAGAAAATCCGTATTCTTGCGGTCAATCAATATATTATAGTATCGTTCTCTTTTTCTTGAGTAATAACCAATTTTCACCTCTGCTCTTGCAGCTTGCATTAGAGTTATAGCTATTGGATTAAAATCCGGATTTAAATCGATTGCTGCATTGATATCTAAGCTGCTGCATTTATTTAGTAAATTTCTCTTTGGTAGGCCCCAATAATTAAGATCATCGGATGAATAAACTATTAAGGGTTCTTTTACCAACGTCCCGTAAGAAATACAGCTTTCTTTGGCCAATGCATATTCAATTTTCATAGCTGGATAAGGACCCAGGGCATTGTGTATTGATTGTAAGAATATTCTTACTACACGGATATGATTTTCCGCTTCAGGAAGAAGAAATAAGACACTACCTAATTCAGGAATATTTTTATCGAGAGCCAATGGTGCATCAGTATTTTTAGTACCAAAGAATAGACCCCTCCAAAATAGTGCGGCTCTTGTCTTTATTGGTAAGTCCATACCTGAATATAACTTTTTCACAATTATGATACTGTGTAGTTTTCCTTTACAACGAGATCAATTTTATATAAATAAATCACTGTGTCATTAAATAAAAAACTTCTATGGGGTGGTCTCGGATGGGTCCTTGGTGGCCCCATTGGCGGCATACTTGGCTATGCTTGGGCCTCTATATCAGAACAACAAGGGGGTTATCAATACACGTCAAACCAAGCTGGTTATCCAAAAACGAAACCAGGTGATTTTATTGTATCTCTACTGGTATTGTTTGCCAAGGTAATGAAAGCAGATAATCAATTATTGCGATCCGAGTTACTTTATGTAAAAGACTTCCTTAAGCAAGAATTGAGTGCAAGTGATGTACAAAATTATATTATCCTGTTTAAAGATATTCTTAAACAAGATTATCCATTACGGGACGTTTGCCGTCAAATCCAGCGATCTATGGACCATCCCAGCAGGATAGAGCTTGTTCACATCTTGTTTGGCCTAGCCAACGCTGATAATCATATTCATGTTGATGAAATAAAGGTTATCCACACCATCGCAAGTTATCTAAATGTTAATGATAATGATTTTGAGAGTATCAAAGCCATGTTCATAAAGGATAAGATTTCAGCCTATAAGATTTTAGAAATCGATCCATCTTGTAATGATGGAGATGTAAAAAAAGGATATCGTAAAATGGCGAATAAATACCATCCAGACAAAGTATCACATCTCGGTTACGACCTTCAAAAATTAGCCGAAGAAAAATTCAAAGCAGTTAATAATGCATACCAAACCATTAAAAAAGAACGTCGATTAAAATGAAGGAAAACCCAGGCGAATTTCCATTTACCAGGGGATTATATCCCGGTATGTACCAGGATAAGCCATGGTCGATACGCCAGTATGCAGGTTTTACTTCGGCTGAGGAATCAAACAAGCGCTATAAATATCTGTTGGAACAAGGTGTGACTGGTCTGTCTGTAGCGTTTGATCTGCCAACACAAATTGGATACGATTCTGACCATCCCATGGCAGCAGGTGAAGTTGGCAAAGTTGGTGTTCCCATTACATCCATTCAAGATATGGATATCCTTTTTGATGGAATTGAATTAGATGGTGTCTCAACATCAATGACCATCAATGCTACGGCACCTATTTTATTCGCACTCTATTTAGTTGCTGCTGAAAACCAAGGCGTACCTGCAGAAAAATTGAAGGGTACAGTTCAAAATGATATTTTAAAAGAATACATCGCTCGCGGCACATACATATACCCACCCAAACCATCCATGCGAATGGTTACTGACCTTTTGGAATTTTGCACTACACATGCTCCGTATTGGAACACCATCTCTATCTCCGGCTATCACATACGGGAAGCTGGTTCAACTGCCGCTCAGGAATTAGCATTTACATTAGCAAACGGGATTTCTTACGTAGTAGCAGCAATAGCTAAAGGTCTGGATCCCAATCAATTCGCAAGCAGAATATCATTTTTCTTCAATGCCCATAATGATCTATTAATCGAGGTTGCCAAATTCCGGGCGGCACGACGTATGTGGGCAAAAATCATGAAAGAACAATTTAATGTAACAAATGAAAAAGCGATGTTTTGTCGCTTCCATGTACAAACTGGAGGATCAACATTAACTGCTCAGCAAATTGATAATAACGTTGTCCGTACGACTATTCAGGCGCTTTCAGCAGTATTGGGCGGTGCACAATCACTGCATACAAATAGTCGTGATGAAGCACTATCATTACCAACCGATGAGTCAGCAAAGCTGGCCCTAAGAACACAACAGATTATTGCTTATGAATCAGGATTGGTTGACTACCCTGATCCTCTCGGTGGCAGTTATGCAATCGAAACATTAACTGATTCTATAGAAGCGGATGCAAATGCCATAATCAATGAAGTTGAAAATAAGGGTGGTGCAATAGCAGCAATAGAATCTGGTTGGACACAAAATGAAATCGCACGAAGTGCATCAAAATATCAGGCTTCAATCGATAAGAAAGATAAAATTATTGTTGGAGTAAATGAATTCAAGACGGATGGAAATGATGATTATAATACATTAAGCATAGATGAAAAGGCGGTGGCCCTTCAGTTAAAAAGATTGCAGGAGTTTAAGTCTTCACGAAATAACGAATTAGTTGGAAAAAAGTTGAACATCTTACATAAAACTGCTGCTGGATCGAGTAACCTCATTCCTGCCATAATTGAATGTGTTCGATCTCGCTGTACCCTTGGTGAAATTTCTGATCAACTCAGGGATGTTTTTGGCGAATATCAATCAAACTTTTAACACACATATTGATCCTGCTAGCAAAATTTTTATCCATCATTCTTCATCCGATGATTATATCTCTCCTTGTTTATATAATACTGATCTATGATAACCCAATAATACATCCCAATGCAGGTGGGATTCTGACAACCTGTTTCCTTTTTTCAAATCTCATACCAATTATTACAATCATTGTATTACAAAGATATGGGATTATATCGGATTTGGACGCAAGTATACGCAAACAGCGTATTATGCCTCTATGTTTGGGAGTCCTTTATGCTGCTATAGGTTTTATTGTACTTACGCTGCAGAATGCGGATGCCATTGTGAGAGGACTGATGTTTTGTTTTATTACCAATACAGTAATAATTATTATAATTACTCGTTATTGGAAAATTTCTATTCATACCATGGGAATTGCTGGTCTTTTAGCTGCATTATGGGTTAACGGTGAACAATCCCCTTTAATAATGGGGTTTATTCTAGTGTTAGTTGCGAGTGCCAGAGTGGTATTAAAAGCACACAATATTTCGCAGGTTATAGTTGGCTCATTTCTAGGTATGATCCTTACCTATGTACAATTACATTTTATTTTCATTTAGATCATGATATTCACAAATCTTGTGCAGGCAAATCTTCGTACGCAAACACTGGGGCAAGTGATCGAATATTATTCCCAACTGGACTCAACAAATGAAGAAGCCTGGGAAATGATCGATGAAGGTGTTAAGCCCGGCACTGTAATTATCACCGATAGACAGCTATCTGGAAAAGGAAGAAATGGTGCAAAATGGCAATCAAAAGCGGACCGTAGCCTTACATTTTCAGTAGTTATTCAACCTAATAATTTATCAGGATCAATGTCTGGTGTATTTCCTCTTTTAAGCGGTGTTGCTATCGTAAGGGCATTGCAGGATATGCACATAGATGGGGGGTTAAAATGGCCCAATGATATCATAATAAACGGTAAAAAGCTTGGTGGCGTACTATGCGAGAGCAGAATCCAGAGCAAGAGTATCAATTGGGTTGTGCTTGGTATTGGTATTAATGTAAATGAAACAGCTGATGATTTTGAAAATGATATTTCTCACTCGGCTACTTCACTATATTTAGAAGTAGGTGATTTCATGCAACGGGAGCGTTTACTTGCAGCTATACTAAATCATTTAGAAATACTATTAAATGAGCTTGGTGAGGATTCAGGATCCTTTGACATCAATAAATACTGGACTCCGTATTGTATCCACAACAATAAAAATATCACTTTTCAGGAGGGCGGTCAAATCCGTCAAGGACGATTTACAAATATAGCAAAGAATGGTGAATGCGTTATTGAAATGAATGGTACAACACAATCATTCACAGGTGCAGTAATTAAGAATGTGCGAGGGTTAGATTTTATTGAATAGCAATCGGGTAAGGTTAGGCGTACTGATGAATCTGGGATATTTTAATATCTACTTCGAATTTATTAAATACTGATACCAGGTCCCTTTCAACCTCATTGCATGATTCAATGACACGAGATTTTGATACACTAGGTTTTACATTAACACCAAATAATATTACATGATGCTGTGCTGTATCCACAACGCGTACATCATGAAAATCTGTGATCACATCATGTTTAGACCAATGCTCCCGTAAATATTTTTTCACTTCTTTTACCTTTGGGTCAGTTATTGAAATAGGATCTACATGTACTGTTGGAGATACGCCTAATTTCTCTCCCAAAGTTTCTTCCACTTTTTCTGAAATATCATGGGCTCTGGCTGGTTTTTCATCTGCATCAATTTCAATATGGATACTTGCAAACTTATCCTTACCATAACTATGGATGGCAATATCGTGCACATCAA
>CAJWGZ010000089.1 GCA_913041075.1 uncultured Fidelibacterota bacterium
CGTTGACGATCGTTCATTTTGATCGGGAAAATTTCAATTTTTCACCGGAATTGACGAAAAATATATCCCTGGGAAATTATCGGTCGGTACCAGTAATTCGGTTCTTTGATAAAGATGGTATCGTCATGGCAATTATTCTTGATACACCTGAATCCCGCTGGTACGAAATGAGTTCCAATAAAATTCATTTTATACCGCTGCATCAGTTTTCACCGTTAGTAGATTTTACCATGGGAGGTTGGTCGTTACAGGTTGCCCTGGAGGATGTGGATATTAAAGCGCATTATTCATTACAAATGTCAATCGAAGAGGTTGATCGTATTAGCAGGGTAAGTTTAAAATTCGTTCCTGAAGCAGAACTTGGAGCCATAATATTTCCCCATTTGTAGTTTCCGCCTGGAAATTACATTGTGAAATCACCCATGAGTTCGATAACAATTTCATTGAGTATTTCTTTTGACTCAACCGTAAAGATTATAGATTAACCTTTAAACACCTTTCTTAGAGTATATATAATGCAATTATTTAAACGTTTTGTCCTTGTTGCGACGATTTTTACCGCAATGTATGCAGATAAACAGCGGAATATCATGTTGCCTGATCTATCCGTAAGACTGCTAGATGGTAAACAAGTACGCTTGTCTGCGCTGTTGGAAGAAGGTCCTTTGCTTGTGAGTTTCTGGGCCACCTGGTGCGCGCCTTGCAAAAAAGAAATGATATTTCTCGAAGAATTTCATCAAAAATACAATGAAAATAGTTTCCGGGTTCTAGCTATAAGTACTGATTCCCCGAAAAGTATGTCCAAAGTCAAAAGCTATATTCGCGCTAAAAAATATACGTTTTTGGTTGGAATTGACCCAAACCAGGAAATTGCAAAAAAAATGAATGCCCTGCTCATGCCGACAACGCTGATCCTAAACAAGGACCGGAAAGTATCTTGGTATCATCAGGGTTTCATTCCTGGCGATGAGAAGGAGATCGAAGCCCAGATACGTGCTGTGCTATACCTAGATCAGGAAAAGGCAGTTGAATGAGCAAATATGCGTTGATCTGGGCTATTGCTATTGTTTCGGCCCAGGTATCTTTCACAGGGAATACGGAAACACGGATCGGAGAAAGCTCCAACGGTTTCTATTATAATGAAACCCTGATTAATACCAATCTCCAGTATGATGCCTTCACCAACTGGATCCAACTGGAATACAGTGACCCACCAGAACTGGGCCGCAGGATAAATGGCGTCCGTAAACTCCGTCTGGAATATGAAAATGGTCCAGTTACTCTGAAACTTGGTGATCTTTACGAGATATGGGGCCGGGGTCTGGTGTTGAATTCAGTTGATGATCAGCCTATTGATAGAGATACAGGCATTCGCGGACTTAGTGCGCGCTATACGACCGAATCCTTCACAGGGCAATTCATTACGGGACGAGCGGATATCAGCCAGAGTACTATTTATGCCCTGGACTACAATACTCGCACCCATAATTACCATTTAACCTATAACCTTTATGGACTAGCTATGAATAAACTGTTGGGTAACCATGAACTTGGTGCCTCATTTTTACAGTCCCTAGAACAGCATCCGGTAAATACATTTCCCGTTGACACCCTGGAAGTAAAGAACCAGCTAACTAGTATCAATTACGGTGTAACGCAGCCATCATTTGACTTTTATGCAGAATATATCATGAACCAATCCTTTACATTCACTGAAAACAGGTGGGAACGACACAAGGATGGCAGGGGGCTATATAGTAACTTAAACCTTTACTTGAAGCTATTCAGTGTAAATCTCGAATACATTAATTATCATTTCGGTGACTTCGATCCGTTTTCACGCTGGAATATGGTCGATAATTATGGCTATTACCAACCCTACCAGAATCCACCGATAGCGATGCATATTCATGAAAATGTGCTCATGAACCGTATCTCTCACCAGACTGATTTTAATAATGAAGTTGGCTTCAAGGCTGAATTCATGGGTTCATTAGCGGAAAACATTGAATTTCTGGCCATTTTTTCCCAATCAAATCGGACCCACACCTGGCTAATGAATGAAGATTATAGCTGGCGTCAACAGGAACGATTATCCTTTTTCCCTTCATTTGAACCAGCAGCAATGCCCTTCAAGGATTTTTATGGTGAATTAACCTTTAATCTGCTGAAGAACAACCTATATTTGAAGTTCGGTTATGCAGATAGTAAAGACATTACTGATTTGTTGCAAAATACACTGACGGATACCAGTCAGACCTTGACTTACAGCATTGCTTCAGCCAAAACATTCCCCCTGAACATTAGTTATACTCTTGGCAATGGTTGGAGTGTGGATGCCAAACTCGAACTGCAGTGGCTGCAAAAAGGGTACTGGTGGTTTGAGAAGCGAAATAATGTTATAGTGGCTGATAGTCTAATGAGCATTTTTCTAAATGATGAAGGTAAGCGTGTTGACCATGAAAAAAATTCGTTTATCAGTTTGAGTATTGCTAAATCACCGAAATGGTCTGTGACGTTTACTACGGATCAAGCCTCGATCAAAGAAGCATTTGGGGATAAAGAATCAATCGTGAATCCGCTGGAAAAACTGCTAGGTGTAGACCAGGAAAAGAACTGGGTCAATGTGGAATTTGTGTATCACCTTACTTCGTCGATGCGCTTGTCATTGATGTATGGCTCACTCAAAGGAGGATTGCTTTGTACGAATGGTGTCTGTCGTATAATTGAACCATTTGATGATGGGTTCAAGCTTGGGCTAACAACTGTGTTTTAATAGATGCAGGATGTATATTCAAAGGATATAAACAAAATATATCATTAGTAATATGAAGAAATTTATACTCTTCGGTTTGATTATTTCGTCTTTTCTCCTGGGTGCCGAAAAGAAAGCACTGACGGAGATCATGACCAACGAGACCTGACCAGGTTGTGGGCCGCAGGATGCGGCCTTCGATGCTTATTTTGATCCGAACAATACGAACTACGTTGGTGAAGAGAATGTGGCCAATTGGGCGCGGGTCAAATACAGTATGAGTTGGCCTTCCAGTACGGACCCTTTTTACTTGGCAAATTCTACAGAACAGAATGCTAGGAGAACGTATTATGGTGTAAATGGAATCCCCGCTGGATTTGGTAATGGTTCATCAGCCGGAAGTTCTGCCGCCACCTGGCGCAGTTCCGGTCTTTCTAATATTGGTGACCCAACACCGGTATCTATCGTCTTTAATGGTGGCATGATCGATGATGAATTACAGATGTCGGTGACTGTATCAAGTGAAAGTGATCTATCCACCACGGATCTGCGATTATTTGTGTGCACAAGCATTGATTCTGTCTATTATAACAGTCCTTCTGCATATGACGATTTTGAAAACGTCTTTATTGATTTTCTAACCAGTTCCAGTGGCCAGGATCTTGACCTAGATGGTGTGAATGATATTACCGAAGAATTCAACTGGTCCATGCCATCTCCCTGGCCCAATACCAATCCGAATATTATCTGGGATATATCGGACCTGAATGTGATTGCTTTTGTGCAGAATTATACATCCAAGGATGTGCTGCAGGCCGAGTGGTCCCGGGTTAGTGAAATGAACATTGATATGGATGAAGACGGTATCCTCAATGATGAGGATAATTGTATGGAAGTATATAATCCAGGGCAGGAGGATGTGGATGGTGACGGCATGGGCGATGCCTGCGATCCCTGTGATAATGCCAATGTGTACGTAGTAGGAAACTTAAATGGTGACCTGGTCAATGATCAGCCGATCATCAATATCTACGATGTGCTATTTTTGGTGGATCGCATCCTTGATGATGATTATTCTGATGAGAATTATACTGGCTGCAGTATTGAATCAGCAGATATCAACCAGGATTTAATTTTCAATACGCTTGATGTCATTATCCTGATCATGGAGGTAATGAGTCAAGATGATGGCAGCGGAGGGGTAGCAGCAGGTTCGGGTACCTTGGCTATTACAGACCAGCCCGGCATGTTATCCATGACCCTTAATGGTGATGACCTAATCAGCGGTTTCCAGGTGGACGTTCCAGTGAATAATTTCCGCGAAGAGGATATGAACCAATTGACATTGCCTACGGGTTGGCTGTTTGAAACGCGTCAACTAAACGATATGATCCGCATAGTGGCGATAGATCTCTCTGGTAATCATCCGGTCAAAGAAGTGTCTTTTACATTGCCGGGCAGCTTATCCGGCACACCTGAAAATGTCGTGGTTTGCAATAATATTGGCCAAGCCATCAATACAACTGTAACCTACAAGCAGCCGGCTGTGGAAAAACTGGAATTATCCAACCAGGTGGATTTCAGCAAGATCTACCCCAATCCATTCAATCCGGCAGTCACGATTCCCTTTTCCATACCCTTCGAGATGTATACCCGGGTGGCGGTATACAACATTACGGGTCAATTAGTAGATATATTACTGGAAGAACGGGCCCTGCGGCCAGGGCATCACACCCTGACCTGGGATGGCACGAAATTCTCTTCCGGAGTATACATTATCCAGGTGGAAACACCGGTGCGGAGCTTTTCGCAAAAAGCATTCCTGCTGAAGTAGTATTCTTCAAAAAATATCATGAAAAGTACGGTTGGAGAGACAAACTGCCGGCAGTAAATTTGCCCCCCGTTGGGGAAATAATTTTCAACAGGGTATTGGGGCGTCGTCTAACGGCAGGACACCAGGTTCTGGTCCTGGGAGTCGGGGTTCGAGTCCCTGCGCCCCAGCAAAAATATGCACCCGTAGCTCAATTG
>CAJWGZ010000090.1 GCA_913041075.1 uncultured Fidelibacterota bacterium
GATTTGATCATCTGGAAAAACAATAGGCCGCAAGGTCAGCGTATGAGGGCAGATTGGTGTGACCACCATTGAACCAAATGTTGGAATCACGATAGGCCCACCAGAAGCTAGGGAATAGGCAGTGGATCCTGTCGGTGTAGCTACAATCAAACCATCCGCATTGTATTTAGCCACAAAATCATCATTGGCTAATAATTCACAGTTAAGCAGGCGGTGAGATTTCCCACGGTCCACCACAATATCATTCAGGGCGTAAAATATCTGCGGCTCGTTGCCATTTTTCACAATACATTTTATAACCATGCGCTTTTGAATATTATAATCACCCGCAGCTACTGCGTCCAAGCGCGGGAACATGTCTTCCAGAACCACTTCTGCCAGAAATCCCAATTCACCCAGGTGAATACCCAAAATAGGCGTACCGTGATCACCGACAGCTCGAGCCAAGGAAAGAATTGTTCCGTCACCGCCGAGAGTCAGAATGAAATCCAGCTTCGCAAAATCATCGGCACTTTCTATAAGATGATAATCAAGATCAAGATCCTTCAGTTGGGACTCAATTCTGGTGGTGATGTATAAATCAATTCCCCTATCCTTGGCCCAGGATACAATATCAGGCAATACCTTCCAAAAAGCAGGCTTATCCGTATTAGCCCAAATGCCAAAACTGGTTGTTTTATTCAATCAATATCCTCCAGGGTCAAATTGCCGTCAGAATCCTTAAGTAATAATTGAATCTTTTGTTCGGCAGCTTCGAGTCTAGTTTTGCACGTTTCAGTTAGTGTAATACCCTCTTCAAAAAGAGTCATGCTCTCTTCCAGTGATAAATCACCTGATTCCAGCTTGGTGACAATTTCATCCAAACGCTTGAATGCTTCCTCAAATTGGATTTGTTTATCTTTTTTCGCCATAATCTAATATTACAAAGACTAGATGGTTTGAGGGTCTATTTTTTCTTATTCGCCTTTTTGGCCCGGAAAGTACCTTTAAAGGTTTGTAACTCAAAGGGATCCCCTTCTTTTAGATCTTGCGGATCACGTATAATTTTCTGATCGGGTTCACGATAAGCGATAGAATATCCCCTAGAAAGAATATTTATCGGGTTCAATGCCAGCAGTTTTTCATTCGCACCAGAAAATTTTCCAGAAAATCCTTGGATCCCCAGTCGATAAGCTTGCACCATTAAATGGATTAGTTCCCGGGTACGGGTACGATACTGTTTCAATAATTGACCTGGTTCCTGTAAGACAAAACGGTCTTTCATGCTATCCAGCCCCTGCCAGCGTTTTTGCAAATCACGCTGCATGACCGAAGCCAGATTTTGCTCGTAACCGTGAATATATTCAATAAGATCACTTGCAGCGGGTGAAACAACCTCCGCTGCCGCAGACGGCGTAGGCGCACGCATATCCGCCACCATGTCGGAAATGGATGAGTCTGTTTCGTGACCTACGGCAGAAATAATCGGAATAGGACACGCAAATATGGCCCGTGCTACTGGTTCTTCATTGAAAGGCCACAAGTCTTCCAGTGATCCGCCGCCCCGCCCGATGATGATTACATCCACAGCGTCAAATGCTGCCATGTCATTTATTGCTTCGACAAGATCTAGCGCAGCTTTATTACCCTGTACGCGGGAAGGTCGGAGAATTACATCAACGTGAGGCGCTCGGCGGTCCAGTACCTTGAAAATGTCACGAACAGCAGCGCCGGTCTGGGAAGTGATCACGCCAATACATTTGGGGTTAACCGGTAGTTTCTGTTTTACTTCCGGGTCAAACAGGCCTTCCGCTGCCAACTGTTTCTTTAGTGCTTCGAACGCCAGGTAGAGGGTCCCAATTCCAGCCGGTTCCATTTTCTTGGCCACTATTTGGTATTGTCCCCGGGCCTCATATACAGTTAAATCCCCCTGCAGCAGTACCTGCATACCATTTTCCGGTTTGAAATGTAAAAATTGATTAAAGCCTTTGAACATGACTCCCCGGATTTCCGCTTTCTCATCCTTAAGTGTAAAATACATGTGTCCTGACCCATGGTGCACAAAATTTGAAATTTCACCGGAAACCCACAAAATGGGGAAGCTACCTTCCAGCACATTCCTTATCTGCTGGGTAAGATCAGAAACGGATATGGCCTGCGGCTCGGGTGTGCTCATCGTTTCGGAGGTGGTGGTTGTCCAGCCTCGTTCCAGCAATAGACCCACATTGCTGCTATGCGTAGTACTGCCATTTCTATTCGATCCTGTACCAGATCAGCGGTTTGATCATATAAAGATTGTAAATAAGGACCTTCAAAAGGAAGGATGTCGTAGCTGTTTAATTGCTGCTGTTCACTTGATGAAAGCAATTTTCGTGCTTTCGTATCCGCGTTAAGGATCTGCTGCATAGTAACATAGGATTCTCGTACGATATTCATCGAGAAATCAACTACGCTGCCAGAAACCAGTGGCAATGGACCTGTGGGGCGAATACTTTTTACGTGTTCATCTACCATACGACTTTCCCAGCGAAAATGAATCCCATCATTGCCTGTAAGTTGTCCATTGTAATTTTCCACAACATGAAGCGGCACATGAATATCGCTGATATAGTGGCCAAGAGTGCTCATGTGAAAAATAGCTTCATCCCAGCGCTTGTTTTTCAACATATAAATCACTCTACTGCAGGTCTCATCGATGGCCCAGGGACCATACCCCCATTTATCCACCACATCCTTTCCATATTTGGATTCAAGATCAACAAGTGATCCAGACAATGAATCAAACGGAAAATTATCATAAAGATCTGCGTCAATATAGTGTCGGGGCGCTTCCTTGCTATCAGATGATTTTATATAATCCGCCACCACAGCATACTGGGTTAATTCCTGGCGGTTACTGCGAACATACTTACCAAACACTCCCGGTATAATAGTTGCGGCCGACCAGTTAATCCGTTGGTGCGCATCATAGCCCCAGCCACAAACAATTTTGGGCAAAACCAGCGCGATGATTAAAAAATAATAGAATTCAATACGACACCGCATGGTGTGGGTTGATTTATACTTAACGAATCTTTTTCTTATGGCGATTCGCACGCAAACGTTTTTTGCGTTTGTGCGTGCTTATCTTCCTCTTCTTGCGTTTTTTACCGCAGGGCATACTCTTTCTTTCATTTGGCCATCATCGAATCATTCACTCGGCCCCGCAAGTATTTTG
The DNA here is from genome assembly GCA_913041075.1 of uncultured Fidelibacterota bacterium. Lineage (GTDB taxonomy): Bacteria > Fidelibacterota > Marinisomatia > Marinisomatales > TCS55. The sequence continues at coordinate 3,197 of CAJWGZ010000090.1, forward strand.
CAGGTTTAAATGTGGGCACATAACGTTCCGGCAGATATATTGCTTCCCCTGTTCCCGGATTCCGTGCTTTTTTCGGCATGCGATGTTTGGTACCAAACGTACCAAACCCCCGCAATTCTACACGTTCGTTACGAGCAAGTGATTCTGTGATGGTGGTCATTACACCATTCATAACAGTTTCGGTCTCGACCTTTGTTAAGCCAGTTGCTTCAGAAACTGCGTCAACGATTTCCTGTTTGGTCATGGCATTACTCCCGATTCAATAAAACTGATTATTTATTAATCAGTAATTAATTGTTTGGCAAATACGATTATTGGAAAATACATCATCCCTGTTTTACCCATATAGCTAATTTTTGGCCAGGAAAAATGGTTTGGGATTTATTCAATTTATTCCACTTCAGTATACTGACAATTCTTACACGATGATTTACTGCTATTTTACTTAATGTGTCACCACGTTTTACCGTATAGTAGATTTTAACTTCTTCAGCTGAATTTTTAGCCTGATCACTTTCAAGCCAAATCGTTAATTTTTGCCCCGGGCGGATATATGCTTCACTTTTCACATTATTCCAGGCCCTGATCTTGCCAGCAGTGCTATTGTAATCATCGGCAATATGCCCAATTGTGTCACCCCGTTTCACCGTATAGGTTACCTTTTTACCCTGGTTCGAATTTCGGGATACCTTTTGTGCAGTATCATTTTTTACCCATAGTGTTAACTTCTGCCCTGGGTAAATATGCTGCCTAGATCGCAGCTTATTCCAGCTCAGTATATTTCTGGATGACACGCGGTAATTGTCTGCAATGTGCCCAATCGTATCGCCCCGCTTCACTGTATGCGTAATTTTTACGCGGCCCCTATTATCCTGCGTATCTGTTTGCGCTACATCATCCTTGATCCAAAGAGTCAGTTTCTGTCCCGGTAATATGTATTGCCCATACTCTAGTTTATTCCAGCGCCTGATATACCTTGCCAGCGTATTGTAGTCTTCAGCGAGATGACCCAATGTATCGCCCCGTTTCACCTTATAAACGATTTTTTTATGACCGGAAGGTCCGCTGGACGCCAATAGTGCGCCGCTGCTGGTTCTGCGCACCGGGATCGTTAACTTTTGCCCCACACTGAGTCTGTGTCGATTACGGATCTTGTTCACAGCTGCTAAGTCATGGATTGAAACCCGATATTTCTTGGATATAGTCCATAGACTTTCACCTCGTCGAACCTTATGAACTACGTGTTGCGGTGCAAAACGCTGGTCAGCTGGTAAAGCATTGAACTCGGCCATAAATTTGTCTTTCTTCCCTGTAGGAATCCGCAGGCGATAAGTCACATCTACCGGCGTCGCAGACTGTCGCAGCTCAGGATTATATTCCTTTAATGTTTTTAGCGTAACTCCAGCCGACCGCGCCAGTACGGC
>CAJWGZ010000091.1 GCA_913041075.1 uncultured Fidelibacterota bacterium
AATCATGGTGCAAGGAATGTATAAATTTTTCTTGATCGACCTTTAATTTTTCTGCTGTACTAATACTAGTCAATTCAAACTGAAAACAATCTCCTGGTTTTAATTGCCCTACTTTTCTGATATCAGCGCTTATGACATTTGCAATAACTGGGTAGCCACCGGTTGTTTGATGTTCTACAAATGATATGATTGGCTGCCCATCACCCGGTATTTGTATCGATCCTAACGGTATCCCCGCAGTGATTATCTCACCTTTTTTGGTATTAATCGCATTTCCTATCAATCGTAAACCCATACGATTGGACAAATCTGTCACCCGATATTGGTGCTGAAAAAATTTATTTTTTTGGTTTTTATGAAACCACAGCCACTGTCTTCCCTTGGTAACTCTAATAATTTTATTATCGGTTGTCATTGGTTCATTTATCTCTTGTACGGGTTTAATTGAATTATCTAATGATCCAACATCTAGTTCATCCTGTTTTTTTAATATTCTGCCATGAACCCCCCCCATTCCAGATGTCAGGTGGGTTGTTTTTGCGCCCATCACATCCTCAACATTAATTCCGCCTGCTACACAAAGGTAACATCTAGCACCTGTTTTGGTGGAACGAATATCCAGGATCTGATCATTTTTTATGGGACACCCCTGCCAAAAGGGAATGGGTTTGTTATCTAATTCTGCTTCGAATTCACTGCCCGTTAAGGCAATGTAGGCATCAGATTTAAAACGATATTTATCCCCGATTATAGTCATTTCAATACCAGCATATTGTTTCGGGTTACCTACTAATATATTTCCTATTCTAAGCGAAAAATTGTCTGCCGCTCCTGATGCAGAAACCCCCAAATGGGCGTACCCAAACCTTCCTTGATCCTGTACAGTTGATTGTAAACCCGCTCTTAAAACTTCAAGCCCCATTGGATTACTTTAATAGTTCATATTCATCTTTACTGATAGATTTGAACTGCACCTTATCGCCCATTTGAATCAGACTGTTTTGGGGATTTGATATATTGAAAATTTTAAGTGGTGTTCGGCCAATTAAATTCCAACCTCCTGGCGAAGGGAATGGGTATATACCCGTTTGTCCTCCTGCAATTGCTACAGATCCTTGAGGAACACGTTTTCGCGGCGTTTGTATTCGCGGCGTTGTTAAATCTTGATCCATACCACCGAGATATGGAAATCCTGGTGAAAACCCCAAGAAATAAACCAGATAATTTCCGGTTTGGTGACGCTGTATTATTTCACCTTCACTTAGTTTTGAAAATTGTACTACCCGTTGTATATCCTTCCCATAATTTCCGCCATATAAAACTGGAACTTCCACTAATTTTCCTTCCGGCGGTTCACTATTTTGAACCACATCCAAAATATTTTCTACTACCCGTATAGTGTCATCTATATTGGCCATTTTATCAAGTGTTAAGAGAATTGATGAATAACCCGGATGGATGTTGACAACGCCATGTATGGGGTTACGGATTAGGTGTGTAATAAGTGTAAATATTTTTTTATGCGTGGATTCTGAAATCTTATGATCCAATTCCACTAGGATTGTGCAATCAGAAGCGGGGGCAATTTTCGGATAATTATTCAGAATGAGTTTTAGCCAAATTATTACGTAATAAAATCATTACACATCAGCATTATTTTACTGTTTATTTGTGTTATTAGTTCATGAAATTATAGTGAGTTAATAAAAATATTTTTATAAATTTTAAGAATCAGATTTATGCTAAAGGTAATTGATATTGGACATAAAAACTATGGACTTGATACGGCAATAGCGGTCCTGGAAGCAGAGGTAAGTAAAATAATTTATAATGGTGAATCGAAGGCAATGAAAATAATTCATGGTCATGGTACTGGTGCCTTAAAAGATGCGGTGCGTGAATGGTGTGCTGGCCAGTCAGGACGTTTTAAAGCGGTTATTTTTGGTGAGGATTATGATATGTTTCATCAGGATTCTATGGCTATGCGTTCTACATGTGGATTACCAGATGATAAGGATTTTGGCCGCCAAAATAGTGCAGTAACCTATATTTGGTTAAGGTAAATTTCATAGTTAGTGCAGGGAATATGATTAAATGATTTCAGGCTATGAAAAATTTGATTACTTACTTTATAATCTAAAACCAGATACCATGTAATAGATTCGATGGGAGCTTTATGCGCAGCATATTACGGAAATAAATATCTATTCTTTTTCAAAGGATAAAAGCTAAAGTTTTGAAATTTTTTTCATTATTCTTGACTATTTCAACATTCGTTATCCTGTTCTATAGTTGCCAACCGAGCTTGAAGACTTTGTCTGTGACAGCACCAGATGTAGTGGTAGCTAAACAGGATTCGCTGTTGGCCTTGAGTAAAGATAAGCGCCCTGAGTTTGTAACTATTTTGACGACAGCGCACATAAACATTGCGCGCCGCGCAGAAAGCACGGGTGACATATCTGCTGCTGTAGATGAATATCAAAAGGTATTGAAAATTGATCCGACAAATAAGACTGCCCGCTATGAATTATTGGTGTTAGAAGGATTGAATCTCTACAGGAAGGGAAGTAAATCTGCACTATGGGATGCAATAGAACTTTTCGCTAAGGCAGCTTCTATTGACATGGACAGTGGTGTAGCAAACTATTGGATAGCTAAATCGTATGAAAAGAAAGACAGTAAGGATTTTGAATTAATTATTGAGGCGTATGAACAGGCTTTGATTAAAAAATTACCTGATGATCTACGCCAAGATGCTGAAGATGCGAAAAATATTGCACACAAAAACAAAACCACTTTAAATAATTTTTGGAAATAAAATACCCACCTTCCGGTAAATACAATTATTAAAACTTCTAATAATTTTGGCTTTGTATTTTCTGCACGAAAAATTAATTGTTTAATTATCTATTAACATCTTCTATTGTCAGGGTGAGCAGACAGTGATATATTTACCTTCGGTGAAATCCAATTATTGAGAATAAAAAGCTTTAATAAGTGATAAAAATATTATGAATGTTTTTTGACTAATTAAAACCGAGGAATTACCGGTATGAAAATCCACACACCAAACAACAGTATCCTTCTTTCAACAATATTCCTTATTGCCTTCAACTTTGTACAAGGGAAAGATTACGATATTTCTGGAAAGGTAGTCGATAGTAGTGGTGAAAAAGTTGGTAAGGTAACTGTACTTCTTTTAGATAAGGAAGAATTAGAGGTACAAAGCACTACGGCAAAAGGTAGCGGGAAGTTTAAATTCAAAAAAGTTCTCTCTGGGCAGTATATAGTTAGTGTAGATGGCGGTGAATTGGGTAAGGGCAGTGCTTCAGTTACGGTAGAAGAGGATGATGTAAAAAATTTAGAGATAGTAGTGAGTGTTCAAAAACCACCGACAGTGGTTGAAGAAGCTCCTGCAGCACAACAAGCAGTTGCAGCAGCAGAGTCACCGATCAATGATGGTCCGCTAGTACCCGAGGCTGCCGCTGAAGATGAATCCGGTGACGTTGGTTCAACATATATCATGAATGAACTCAGTTTCGAAATAAAGAAATTATCGGCTGAAGTAAAACACATTAGTTCGGAACTAGAAAATTTGAAATCACTCAGCAAGATGTGGGTAAATCCACTAGCAATTTATTCCAAAGAAATCATTATGAAAAACGGCAGCACAATTTTTGGTAAGATTGTTTATCAGGATGAGACGGAACTGAAGGTTGAAACATTGGTAGGGTATCTTATTATAAAACGGGACAACATAGTACGAGTTATTGATAATGTAATTACTGAAGATACTCAAGAATATGTACCTGAACAGGTTCGTGACAGTTATTCCCCCCCGCCCATGCCGCGCCTTTCAGAGCCCAAGTATACATCTGCAGATCCTCTCGGTAGAAGCGCAGGAAGAAAATATGCTGCAAACTGTGTTTTGGTTGGTAATATAACTGAAAAGAAGGACAATCAAGGTAATACAATTTTTACGGGCGAGATAAAAAATATTGGAGGGCGTCGTGCCGATTTTGTGAAAATGGATTTTGTTTTTCGAAAGAATTGGAGTGGAGAAACAAAAACCCTGACCACGTTCACAAGAGGCACCTATCATACCTTCGATTCCGGAATAACAACAGATGCCACATTGTTACCAGGTGCTATGGGAGCATTTGAACTTTATGTTCCCCATGCATTCGGATCATTTATAGGGTATTCCTATGTCATTGATTGGGAGGAATACGAATAGTAGTGGCAAGGATCCGTAAAGTAAATTATTTATTCTTTGTATCGTTTTTAAGTATAATCACTGCGCAGTCATCAACTTCAATATCGGAGGTATTTTTTCTTGACCTTGGAATTGTCATTGAACCATCTATTGGAAATGAATCTTACAATAGAGTTGTTGAAGCACCTACAGAAGAAATTGCCTTTCAGATCAAAAAGGCAGCAAGCGGTTCAGTTTATATGGCTGCTTCATCAGAAATGCTGGCCAGTTTAGATCGTATCAATGATCGTATTACATTACTTGAAAAATCATTTCAGCAGAAGTTTGGCGTCTTACAGGAGGAAAACCAAAATCTGAGGGATATGATAACGGAGATTAATACCGGCCCTCCTGTGG
>CAJWGZ010000092.1 GCA_913041075.1 uncultured Fidelibacterota bacterium
TACCTGTTCATCTGCCATTTTATACTCCTTAGGTTACCCAAATTTATCCATCATCATCTTTATAAACAAAAAACCCCGCTGATGTTCCCAGTTTGAAATACTGTTTCTAGCAAACTCTTGTAAACGAGTGTGCGTGTATGACAAGTTATACTAACCCATACTCTCTATGAGAGATTATGGTTGGGAATAATTTAAGTACTACTATAGTAGAAATTTATGCAGGTCTATAAAAGTTTATTCTAGTTTATAGAGGAGCGGAGAGAGAGGGATTCGAACCCTCGATACGGAAAAACCGCATACACGCTTTCCAAGCGTGCTCCTTCAGCCACTCGGACACCTCTCCAACTATTCTTGCTTTTGAATTTACAGTAAAGTGTGATATAAATTAAGCGGACTCGTCGGCTTTGGCTGGCGTGTCTTTTCCTGATGCATCGGCATCTTCAGCCTGTTTCTCAGTGACTGTTCCAACGTCCTCTGTGGCTGGTTCTGCTGTTTCATCTGCATCATTTTCTTTTTCGACAGTAGCTTCTTCACCCTCTGTAGCGCCACTTTCTTGATCATCTTCCGTAGTCGCTGTATCATCCGTTTCTGGTTCAGGTTCAGGTTCTGCTTGCTCGGCAGCAGCAGGTTCATTCACTTCTGTCACCGACTCTTCCGCAACAACATCTGCCGATTCTTCCTGACCATTATCATCCGCTGCCTGTTCATGGTCCTTCGGCTCATCAGCCCCATCTTGTTCTACAGTATCCACATCCGCTGCAGCTTCAATAACCGGAATTTCCATATTAAATACCTGAGCTACTTCATCCATCCGCTTAAGTGCACCATCAAGATTTTCACCTGTCTTGACCTCTATCATTTGTTCATTAAAGCGCCAGTACCCTGTCTTCTCTGATTTAACACTCTTGATGTACTTGACATAAGTGCTTAGATCTTTTTTCTTCTTTTTCGCAGCTTTTTCAGCAAAAGATTGTTGTTTAGCCATAAGTAAATTTATCCAGTATCAGTTTATATAAATTTTGCCGGCGAATTTAGTGCGCATCTGTTGGAAGTCCAACGCCAATCCAGCAGTGTTATTTACGGTGTGTACTTATACTGCATGATCTGGCCATCTTCCCAACTCTCCGGCTTTGTTTCACCCGTGATCACGTTCAAGGTTTCATTATCACCAAATTCAAAAAGACTGATGCGCCGGATTCCCGAGCGGTCCAAAGACCAGCTCAGGGTCCAGGGTTTGGACGAATAATCAAGGGTAAAGCTTCCTGTCTCCCGGTTGCTCACCTTTTTCCCCATCTGGATCCATTGTTCAAATTCACCGGTTGTACCATCACTCCCTGCAGCGGTTGTGAAGTTCCATATAACAGTAATTACTGCACCCTCAAAGATCCATTGTCCATCAATGGGTCGTACATAATCCACATTATTCGCCAGCGCCGGATCATTTTCATTACCTGCCGGGTCCGTGCCTCGCAGCGTGACTGTATACGTGGTACTGGACATTAGTTCAGTGCTATTCTGCAATACTATTGCATCATGATCCCCGGTCTCTTTTTCACTTTCTGTCATTTGTATAGTATGGGGTGCATTGTCATCACTATTGCCACCGCTGCGGACCCAGGTCAAAGACCCTTCTTCCAGGTCTTCAGAAATACTGTAACTTATTTTTTGTCCAATAATTACCTTATCCGGCGCTGGGATCAGCATAGTAATGATCGGCTTGGTAATATCATATAAAATTGATTCCCTTACATCCACATTACCAATGTTGCCCGCCCGATCATTACCAGAAAATTCTATTTTATACGTGGCACCATCAATTAAAAATGGGGCCGGCGATAAGGGGTAACGGTTTACTGTATTCTCCTGTAATTTTCTTGAATCCAGATTCAAGGTATGGGGACTGCCCGAGTCTTCAGGACCGCTCAACCAGGTGTAGGTAAATGTTGCTTCTCGTAAATGCTCAGAAAGTTCATAACCAACATCCGTATTATTGATGGCCGGTCTATCTGGTGGATAAATGATTACCACCGCCGGTGCTTCTGTATCAAAATGCACATTATCCAGCACTGTAGTTACCGACATATTGCCGGCCTTGTCTGTACCATTCAACGTCAGTTGATATATTGTTCCATTTACGAGGTTTGGCGCTGCAATGTTGATGGTCTCCTGCGGACCAGATCCAAAATATTCAGCAGGTATATCCATAGTGTGAGGTGACCCACCATCGGCTTCACCATCCGTCCGTAACCATGTAACTGATCCTGCCTGCAGTATCTCTGAATTAGTGAACTGCAGCACAGCCGAATTCACATATCCACCAGCAGCAGGTACAACATCCAGAAATACAGGCAGCGTAGTATCATAGGTTACGCTATCAGCTAATACAACGGTCAATTTATTTTCAGCGCGATCCGCAGCATCAATAAGTAAACGGTACATTACACCATCTACCAGTGCAGACTGATTGATAAAATTTTTCTTGTTAAAAACACCCAGTGACAGTTCCATATCTTTAAGTACTACGTTATGTGTTGAATCATCTGCCACGGAAACGGGTTCCCAAATGATCGTACACCGACTTAGTATTTCGTCTAATTTATACGAGAGAACAGGTGCTTTGAGAGAACCACCAGTGACCGGTATAGTTACCACAAATTCCGGTACAATGTCATCATAGATCACACCCTTCACAGTGCGGGATGTTTTATTGCCACCCAGGTCAGTTGCGATCAAGGTCATCGTATACACGGTATTGTTCACCAAAATTGGAACCTCCGTTAGACGAATATTTTCGTATCGTCCTTGTGGTAAGAACGTCTCCGGCAATAATGCCTTATGCGGCGCATCCGGATCTGCGGTGCCTCCTGTTCTGGTCCAGACAAGTTCAAATTCACGCAATGATTCATTGGTAGAGTAAGATAATCCGCGGTAATTGATATAATCACCCGCGCTAGGTGCAAGTATCGCGATGGCCGGTGGAATGGTATCATAAGTAACATTTTCAATTAATATTGGTTCATTGGGATTACCGGCCCTGTCAAATACAGATATGCCTATATCATAACCGGACCCACTTTTTAACGGTAATGTTTTATCAAGATCCGCGACAGCATCTTCTAGGGTAGTGAGTTGTAAATCCTGTAATTCAATGGTATAGGGACTGGTGCTATCGTAGGTCCCTCGGGTTCGTTCCAGCGTAACTGTACCTGACCCCAATGGCTCACTAAGATTATAGTTTAATACCAAATCAAAATAATACCCATTTTCCACAGGCTCAATTACGGAAAATACGGGTGGTGTGATATCATGGGTAACACCGGGAATCTCAATCGGGTCAGCAACATTATTAGCCATATCCATTGCTACAATGGTTATATCATACATAGCCCCATCCACAAGTGTAGCCTGATCACTGAAATTCACTTCCTGATAGAAGCCCTCAAAGCGAAAGGTTGTTGGTATCTCAACAGTATGAGGACTATTTGGATCTGCAGGCCCACCTATATGCTGTAGAGTGATGGTTGCTTCCCGGAGTTGTTCATTCGTGGAATAGGTGAATTTTGGAGCATTAAAGAAACCCTGGACTACTGGATATTCCACGATCACTATCGGTGGATTAATATCATAAAGTACGTTACCGATCGAAGTGAATTCGGCTTTGTTGCCGGCCCGGTCATTACCGTCAAATGTGATCACATACCGTGTACCATCAACAAGATTCCCCTCTAATGCCAGCACCCAATCAGTATGCATCCCCTCCTTAAGTCCTTCGTCTAATAGAGCAATGCTATGGGGGGATCCGGAATCAGAAGTGCCGCTGCCCCGTGTGAAGATAAAATCACCTCTGTGTAAGTTTTCAGAATTCATAAAACTGATATCAACCGTGTTCAATATTTCAGAATCTATGGGTCTAGTCATTGACACCACAGGGGCTGTATTATCGAATAAAACATTATCTGCCACAATTACATTCGACTCATTGTTTGCCAGGTCTACACCTTTGAATTCATAGCGGTATATCGCGCCATCAGTCAATACAGGAGCATTGGTGATAATGGCACTATCAACCCGCCCTGCCGCTAGTTCATACATCACTACTTCTACATTGTGGGGAGACAATGTATCTGGTGTACCGCCAATATGGGTAATCGTAAGATCAGATTGGAACATGGTTTCACTGTAGTCATAGGTAATCAACGCTGCATTCAAAGCCCCATTTTCTGCTGGTTCAATTAAGTCGATAACCGGTTTTGTAATGTCAAAATGAACGTCGGAAACCGTATATGTATCGGCAACATTTCTGGCGCTATCTATCCCATTAAGTGAATAGGTGTAAACTGAACTATCAATAAAGTTAACTGAATTAATTAGTATAGTTTCAAGATAACTACCTGCTTGCATTTCATCCTTCGTCAATTGAATTTCTATAGGTGATCGCGAATCCAGTTTCCCACCCGTATTGACAATGGTTATGGAAGCTTCCCGCAAATCTTCACTCAATGTATAGTTAACCTTTTCAGAATTCGCATAGGGCCATTTAAATGAATCAAATACTG
>CAJWGZ010000093.1 GCA_913041075.1 uncultured Fidelibacterota bacterium
CATTGGTATATTTTCAACGTTGCTGATGCATCAGTAACAATCGGTATGATTTTATATATTTACAATGCCGTATTAAACCAATCTGAAGTAAACCCGACAACCGAATCGATATAATTGATGGTAAACCTTACTGTCCCGAGCAGCATTGACATGCGGCTGGATAAGTATTTGTCAGAACAACTTGTTGATTATTCTCGATCACAAATACAGGCTATGATTCAAGATGGAAAAGTCATGATCGATGGAAGAAAGGAAAAATCCAGTTATCGACTGCAGGGTAGGGAAGCAATTGTTGTAGATCCCATACAATCCCAACCGTCTCCAGTATTAAATGAACCACAGGATATTCCACTGTCAATTGTTTATGAAGATGATGCTATTCTGGTTATCGATAAACAACCGGGATTGGTCGTCCATCCCGGAACAGGTGTAAAAGATAATACATTGGTTAATGGGTTGATGTTTTATACATCTGCTTTGTCCGAAATCAACGGGTCAACTCGGCCGGGCATTGTCCATCGTCTTGATCGAGATACATCTGGAGTGATGGTTATTGCCAAAACAAACCTTGCCCATCGTAAAATTGCTGAACAATTTGAAAATAAACTGGTCACAAAAACATATATCGGTCTAACCTGGGGAATATGGACAGAGAATGAAGGTTTAATTGACGAACCGATCAAAAGAAAACGTTCTGATCCCACAAGTTTTACTGTAGATGAAACCGGTCGAAAAGCCACCACTGGCTATAAAATTGAACGAGCTTGGCGTTATATTTCAAATGTGCGTTTCTATCCAAAAACCGGCCGAACACACCAGATAAGGATTCATGCGGCTCATATGGGTCATCCGATCGTGGCTGATCAAAAATATGGCGGCGGTGAAAACCGAACGAAGGGATTTTTACCTGAGGTTACCAGGGAATTGCAGCAAGTATTAACTATTCTTGAACGTCATGCTTTACACGCCATGAGCCTGGAATTTGTGCATCCTGAAACAGCAAAAACTGTTTCATTCCAAGCACCATTACCTGAAGATTTTAATGATACTATTAATTTACTCAATGAAAAATATGGCTGAATCGGTCAAGAGCATAATTCAGGGATTTCTTATTACCCTTGAAAAGGAGCGCGGATATTCAAAACTTACGATAAAAGCCTACAGAAATGATCTCAATCGTTTTTATGATTTCCTAAGAAATTATCATGGCCAAGACAATTTGGATTTGGGTAGTATTGATCGCCAAACAATACGTCACTTTCTCGGTATGGAATACGATAAAGAATATTCCACTAAAACGGTTGCTCGTCGCCTGGCTTCAGTGAAATCTTTTTTCAGATACCTGGTAAAAGCAGAAGTAATTGAAGATAATGTAACTATCCATGTAAAAACACCAAAAGTGCCGAAGAGTTTACCAAATTTCGTGAGTAAGAATTTAATTGAGACGCTGATGAACGCTCCGCCGGCAGATACAATCGCAGGTCTTAGAGATAGAGCTATTCTGGAATTATTTTACAGTACGGGAATTCGTTTAAGCGAGCTGGTCAATTTAAATATTGGTGATTTTCAGCCTGATAAGCAACTAGTCCGTGTATTTGGAAAAGGAAAAAAAGAACGTTTGCTTCCTTATGGTAAAGTTGCCGAAAATTCTGTAGTAGATTATTTAAAAAAGCGTAAGCTTAGTCTTAAACCTGTATTTTACGATAAACCATTATTTGTGAACTCTAAAGAAAACCGTATATCAGAACGGACAATCCAGCGCAGAATGAACAAGTACATCCAGCTCGTAGCTGATGGAAAGAGATTAGGCCCCCATTTATTACGGCATACGTTTGCAACACATTTGATGGAAAGCGGAGCAGATATACGAGCGGTAAAGGATTTGCTAGGGCACAGTAGTTTAAGTTCGACGCAAATTTATACGCATGTCCCAACTGAAAAATTAAAAAAAGATTATAAACAAGCGCACCCGCACGGGTAAATTATCATCTATGGAAGCAAAACGTTTAGGAATGGAAAAAATTGGTCTATCGAATGTGAAGGATGTACATCGCAATCTTCCTGTAGAAGTCCTTGTTGATCATATTGTTGATAATCAGGAAGGCCGGATCGGTTTACGCGGTGCGGCTATGGTGGATACAGGTATTTACACCGGTCGGTCACCCGATGACAAATATATCGTTGATGAAACAAGTTCAAATGATAAGATCTGGTGGGGTCCTGTAAATAGAAAGGTCAATGAGGACGTTTTTAATGAGCTCTATGAGAAAGCAACTGGCTTCTATAACTCCAGTACTTCAAGGACGTATATGTTTGATGGTTTTGCTGGCGCAGATCCAGCGTACCGTATCGCTGTGCGTATTATAGCTAAAAAGGCCTGGCAAGCACATTTTGCGCATAACATGTTCATTCGCCCCAATGCAGGAGAACTTGAAGGATTTGTCCCTGATTTCACAATTATTAATGCTTCCGATATTCATAATGATGACTATCAAAAGCATGGACTAAATTCAAAAACATTCATATTATTTCATCTTGGGCGCCGCATAGCGATTATTGGTGGTACTGAATATGGTGGCGAGATGAAAAAGGGTATTTTCTCTGTATTACACTATATCTTGCCGCAAAAGGGCGTTCTTTCTATGCACTGCTCAGCAAATACGGACAACAATGGGCAGAATTCAGCTATTTTTTTTGGACTTAGCGGTACGGGTAAAACAACGCTGTCTACGGATCCGGATCGGCCCTTGATCGGTGATGATGAACATGGCTGGTCTGATAATGGAATATTCAATTTTGAGGGCGGCTGCTATGCCAAAGTGATCAATCTCAATCCCGAGTATGAACCAGATATCTATAATGCCATTCGTGAGGGTGCCCTGCTTGAAAATGTTGTCTATGATGAAAACACAGGGGAGATAGATTTTACAGACGACTCAAAAACCCAGAATACCCGTGTGTCTTATCCCTTGGACCACATTGAAAATTCTCTTTTTTCACAGGGGCAGAACAGTGTTGCCGATCATCCAAAGAATATCATATTCCTGGCATGTGATGCTTATGGCGTTCTGCCTCCAGTGGCAAAGCTTACGCCGGAACAGGCCATGTATCATTTCATTAGCGGTTACACCGCCAAAGTCGCCGGAACAGAAAGAGGGATCACGGAGCCAGTGGCTACATTTTCACCTTGTTTCGGAGGACCTTTCTTAACATTGCACCCGCTGCGGTATGCGGAATTATTACGGGACAAAATGAATAAATTCAATGTCCCGGCATATCTGGTGAATACAGGTTGGGTAGGTTGCAACGCAAGTTCTGGTGCTGCAAGAATTTCTTTACCAATTACCCGTCAGATAATCCACGCAATATTGGATGGTAGTATCCAATCGTCTGAATTCGCGGAAGATCCATATTTTGGTTTTCAGGTACCTATAACACTGGCTGATATCGATCCTGGCATTTTAGTGCCAAAATCAGCGTGGGCAGATGAAAATGAGTATACTAGTACTGCCCACGATTTGGTTCAGAAATTTCAAGATAATTTTAAGCAGTATGACCGGGGCGATGAGATTGTGAAAAACGCAGGTCCAACTATTAATTAATAGTCAATAAATTGATAACTACAATTTTAAGTAGTTGGTTTGGTCGTTTAATTACTACTATTGTATATTCGCCGGCTAATATTTTATGAAAATAACAAAAGAGGTAACAATTGAATAGATTTACATTTACTTCGGAATCTGTAACTGAAGGTCATCCAGATAAAGTCTGTGATGCAATATCAGACGCATTAGTAGATGATTTACTGAGGCAGGATCCGGAGTCGCACGTTGCCTGCGAAACATTAGCTACCAAACAACTGGTAGTTGTTTCCGGGGAGGTACGTTCAAAGGGTACAGCTGATGTAGAAGCACTCGTTAAAAATACGCTTCAAGATATTGGCTATACGGACGAAGCCCATGGCATGGATGGTAAAGCTGTAGAAATTTTAGTTAAACTGCAGGAACAAAGCAGTGAAATTGCCCAGGGTGTAGATGAATCGGATGATCATGAACAAGGTGCCGGTGACCAGGGATTAATGTTCGGATATGCCTGTAAGGAAACGCCTGAATTAATGCCCCTACCCATCCACCTTGCACATCGTTTTACAGAACGACTTGCGCAAGTAAGGAAGGATGGAACACTGCCTTGGCTGGGGCCGGATGGTAAATCCCAAGTTTCAGTGGATTATGAAAATGGGCAACCGGTATCAATATCAAAAGTAGTTATTGCCACCCAGCACGATGATATGCTTGCGGAATTTGACACAGAATCAGCTGAACATGAGTTTGTAGAGGAAAAAGTGATTGAACACGTAATAAAACCGGTTCTTAATGAATCGGGTTTACAGAATTCGGGCAGTTTTATTGTTAATGGTACAGGTCGTTTTGTTTTTGGTGGTCCGGATGCTGATACTGGCTTAACGGGTCGAAAGATTATTGTAGATACCTATGGTGGTTACGCACCCCATGGAGGGGGAGCTTTTTCCGGGAAGGATCC
>CAJWGZ010000094.1 GCA_913041075.1 uncultured Fidelibacterota bacterium
AGGACGTCATGGTAGAAGAAGGCAACGTAGAACTCGTTGTAATGAGTTATCGGGCGATCGATGCAGAAATCGAGGAATACCAGCGCCAGACACTGAGCGGCGTCTGGCTCAGAGCTGGAATGCTCCTCACCTTACTGTTACTTATTACCTGGGGACTTTAAGTTAATAGCATATTGAAAATAATCCCGCTTTCTCGCTACCTGTATCCTATAATACCGTTTTTCCTGCTGGGCCAATCTATTGACACCACTATCGTCAAGTATTTCCCCACTGATCTGACCCGCTCTATTCTTTTGAAAGACGGCGTTGATTCCTCAAAGCTCAGAAAGCGAGCTTACTTCAAGGCAACTTACGATGGCGGCGGGGACTTGATCAAAGTGGAGTATGTGCCTGCATCCCGCGACCAAGGCCTGCCTCTGGATACAGCTGGCACAAGAGTATTATACTATACTGATTGGAACGATTATAAGCGGGAATTAACCAATCCGATCACGGAATGGGAAGCAGGTCGCATTCCCCATTATAAAGCAACCTTTGGCCGCAGTGGGCGGTTAACCTATGTGGATAGATACACGGGCCTAAGCGAAAAATTATATACTTATAAAATACGGTGGAATCGGGAAGGCACAAGATCTGCGTACAAAGTGACCTTTCATGTAAAAATGCCGATTACGCAACTGGATAGTATTCTTTTTGCACCTCCAGCAAGTGAAATGCGGCCAGATTGGGTGGCTGATTTCAAGAGTATCGAAGATGGACGGCCAAAATCTGTGCGGGTCTACGATGAGATTGGATATGAGTATTATAATTATAAGTTTTATTATGAGGATCTGCAGGATACAGTAAATCAAACTGAGCGGATAACCGCCCGTTATTTTCAGGCTGATACCACATACCTGGGCAGTCACGATATATATCTGGCTAAAAGTCTATATCTTACCCAATTAGACTATTTTTCTCCAAATGGTACCTTGATTTCGCGGGATGTATTTTGGCTGGATACTATTCTGGAAGATGTACTTGTTACCACTGCCAATGAGGAAGGTGAAATAATTGGCCGTCATATCGTACCCAAAGCAAATACATTATGGCGCCAATATCGCTTAGGAGGAGTAATCGGTGAAGAAGACAAAGAAATAACTGTAAGAGAGAGAAAGGTTGGAAGAGACCGTGTTGCCGAGGAAGAGGAAGAAAAGGATTTGGTCATGATGAATGTAGATCTGTATGGATCATTACCAATGTTAAATGGCCTGGGCGGAAATATGGATATAGTCCTGTTGGGCCCCGGCTATTTGATCGGTGCAAAATTGCCCTGGGCACTCAAGTTTAGACAATCTCAGATCAATTTATTATTTGAGTATATGTACGCAGCCCTTCCAGCTGGTTTCTATAAACTGGAGCTTAATGGTTTTAATGCCCTGGCAAGCTATCCAGTAATCATGGATTTTGCACAGGGACTAAATATAATTGGCGGATTAGGGATGTTTCTTTCGTCCCACGGCCAGATCAATAATGCGAATGCTTTGGCCTTAATTGGTGGTGCGGAATTTCGCTTGGTAAGTACTGCTTTTTCCAATTCACGAATTAAAACTGTTTTTGGTGTACGCGGGATGCATTTAACTGCCGATCCAAGGGACGAAGAAGAGACCATGAACTTTCTCATGTTTCATGTCGGTTTTATTTATGCGCTGTAACAGAAAATAAAAAAGCCCCGGTAGCGGGGCTTTTTTATTAGCACTGGCTTTGGTGTTATTTGGTTTTAGAAACGAAATGTTAAACCAGCGTTGAAGTATCTGGGATGACCTAAGAAAACTTCAGCGTTATCAGCATCGTGGTTTCCTGTACCTCCCCAAGAATTGTATTGGCTATTATCAACTGCATCTTGAACAAAAATTTCATCCAAAGCATTAAATACATGAACGAAAGCCTGCATGGTAACAGTAGAACCGCCTAAATCAAAAGTAGTTGGTATATCAAAGGTAGCATGTAGATCCAGCTTGGAATAGGAAGGAGCTTCCCAAACCTGGTATCTATCAGCGTCTCCACCGCTCATTTCGCGGTCACCGGGACTCCAATCAGAGAAGTTCCGGTTGTACCAATTAAATAGTGCTTGAACTTTCAATCCGGGCGTTGGTGTTAAGGTTCCTCCGAGCGCTAGACCTTGCTGCGGCATATCACCAACATATAGTCCATCAAGAGCATATTCATAAGTTGTTGTTACGGTGCCTTCTTCTCCATAGGCTTTGTAATCACCGACAGCATCTCCATCAAAAAACCAGTTACCTATTGAAGCGGAACCATCCAACCTAATCATATCAGTTAACTGTGCTTGTCCTTCCACTTCAATACCAGAGTGTTTTTGATTTACACCGGTAAGGTAAATGAGATCGGTATCACCGCTTGAACCTTGTCCTGTAGTAACTGATTTTACAAGGTTTCTATCGTTCCAGCTGGTATTATAGTAATTAATCTTACCAGCCATGGTGCCGTCATCAGAACGGAGATTGAGACCTACTTCGAAACTAACAAATACTTCATTAGAAGGATCAGAAGCAATTGTACCATCACCATCATCAATCACATTATCCAAGATCGGTACTTTTTGAACATTGCCAAAATTGCCAAATACCTTAGCTTGCTCACCGACCTTACCCAAGACAGGGATTGCGCCCAAGAAGGACATTGCACTACCCAAGTCATACATCACACCAGCCTTGAGCTGAGTTGCTGAAATTGGATCAGCTTCAAATAATGGGTCCCCCACCAGGAAATGATTTTGGTGGGTGTACGTAATTGAAGACAAACCAAACATTCCATAAGCAGAAATCGCATCTTTGGTATAATTACCTTGGCCAAAAAACCCGATCCAGTCCACCGTATTATGATTGTGATAAGCGATAATATCACCTAACTCAACTTTTTTACCATCCGGACTATTATCATCTGCATAATCCATATAATAATCGCCGCCCATCAGATCACGAACTTCACGGGCATGCTCAATTTCTGCCGTACGCCAATCAACGCCAAATTCTAGTTTAACATCATCACTCATATCATAATTTAACTTTGATATAAGGCCAATTGTCCATTGACGATTGATGCTGTTTCTCAAAATACCCACTGACTGATTATTGCCAGAGCCATGGGTACGTGGCAAGACTCTTTTATCCACATACACTGTATCATCGTCGCCCGAATTCATTTCAACAAGCGCATCCCAATCGCGTGTCCATGGACTACGACCATAATAGAACTTGTAATCCTCTAACCCCGTAACTCCATCAGCATCCATTGTAGGGATTCTACCATAAGTGCCAGTACCGCCACCGGAACCACCAGACCAGTATAGAATTGACGATAACCTCATTTGATCATTAATAGTTAAGAAATGGTTTAGGTTAATTAAAGGTTTATGGAAGAAATTCTCCCGTTCATTAAGGTAATTGGGGTCATGGCGCTCCCTTGTTTTATCACCGTACATATACCAGTATTGTTCACCCTTATATGATGAGCTAATTGGTGACCAATTCTGATTAAAGAAACGGCCAGCTTCCTTGAATTTTCCATCACTTGCAATAGCATCTGTATCATATGCCCTATATCCAGTTATTGATTCTGCAAACTCATGGTCATATGCGCCAATATTCTGTTTATACAAATTTTGTCCATGGCGTTGGGGTGCGCCGATTGCGTATAATTCAAATCGGTTGGTTGAATTTAACGCATAGCTTGCGCCAAAGTAATAGGCCCAGGCATCCGTCCATGTTTTATCTATTACACCGTCACCTGTCTTTCGCACAATGGTTGCGCTAAAGGCCATGTTATCATTTATTAAACCGGAATTGTAATTGAGAGAGGTCTTCAAAAATCCACCCGCACCAAGTTCTTGTTTAACCAGACCTCCACTTTCCATTGCTGTGGGGTCAGTGATGATATTCATAGATCCCCCAATAGAAGGGGCAGCCAGATTAACAGCACTAAGACCTCTTTGCAACTGGATAGATTGAGTTGCATCACCCACACCATCCCAGTTGGACCAGTAGACCCAACCATTTTCCATGTCATTTTGGGGGACACCATTGATCATGACGGCAACATTGCGCTGGTTAAAACCCCGAACATTAATGCGTGCATCTCCAGCACCGCCACCTTGCCCGGTCGCATAGACGCTAGGCGTAGTATTCAGTGCCATGGGAATATCTTGTGAACCAAGACGAAACTCCATCTCAGCTTTGCTTATATTTGTATAGGCAACAGGGGTGTTTTCTCCCGCACGCGATGCCAATACTTCCAAGCCAGACATTTGCAGTACAGCAGTGGCTAAAGAGAAATTCACCACAGCGGTACCAGTACCAACTGTTACGGATTCGCTAGAAGATTTGTAACCGATCACTGATGCAGTTACAGTATAGGATTCAGCGGGTACATTCTCAATCAGGTAGGACCCGCTAGCGTCAGCGGCTGCGCCTAAATCTGTACCTTCAACAACGACATTTGCCCCAGGCAATGCTGCACCGCTAC
>CAJWGZ010000095.1 GCA_913041075.1 uncultured Fidelibacterota bacterium
GCGGGGATACGACCCTTTTTATCCTTAGTCTGTAGTAATTTTTGTGCAATTACTGCCTCAAGACTTTCTGACATCATGGAACGGATTTGGCCTTTTTGACTAGCGGGAAATATATCGATTATGCGGTCAACGGCCTTTACCGCACTGGCTGTATGCAGTGTTGACAGCACTAGGTGACCCGTTTCTGCAGCTGTAAGTGCCAACGAAATAGTCTCCAAGTCACGCATTTCACCAACCAGAATGACGTCAGGGTCTTCCCGTAGCGCTGATCGAAGTGCATTAGCAAAGCTATGGGTCGATGCACCCAACTCACGCTGGTTAATCATGCATTGATTTGAATGGTGAAAATACTCTACTGGATCTTCAATTGTGATAATATGACATTCACGATTCTGGTTGATGTGGTCCACCATAGCAGCGAGTGTTGTACTTTTACCGGACCCGGTCGGACCTGTTAATAGGATTAGTCCTCTATCAAGCATTGACATGGTTTCTAGAATAGGTGGGAGCGATAATTCTTCAAATCCTTTTGGGATTTCAGGAATTGCTCGAAATACAGCAGCTAAACCGCGGATCTGTTGGAAAAAGTTTACCCTAAATCTTCCTTTTCCATCTAAACGAGCGCTGAAATCGATCTCCTTCCGATCGCGAAATTTCGCTATCTGGTCATCACTCATCACTTGCGGTAAAATAGAATCCATATCCTTATCTGTTGTTGATGACATATTTAATGGTTTCATAATGCCATTAATCCGTACCATGGGAATGGAACCCGAACTCAAATGCAAATCAGAAGCCCCTGATTCAAGGGCATAAGCAAGTAGCTTATTTATTTCCATTAACTTTCTCTTTCGGCTGTACCATAACCTCTGTAATCACCAGATTCACGGTCAAATTCTACAACACGGCCTTCACCACCATCCATATCGCCAGTGCTGGTAGCTATAATTCTACCGCCTTGATCTGATAGCTGTAGTTCAAACACCCACTTACGTTTGGTAGATCGATCTACTTCAAGTTGTCCAGAATTTTCCAATTCCTCAACATCTGTAGGCCATTCACCATAGGTCTGGTAATACATTTTCGCAGCGTTATCAATGTTTCCAATTACGCTTTTTGCTTCTGAGGCCCTTGCGCTTTCCACATATCGAACATATGTCGGAACAGCAATAGCTGCCAAAATAGCCACGATGACCACTACAACCATAATTTCGATCATTGTGAAGCCAGATTTTCTTTTTTTACTAGTCTGTTTCATGAAAGATTTCTCCATGCTGTTATTCATTAAAACCGATTCTATTAAGCCAATTTTCCATCGGTAAAACAAGATTGCCTTCCTGAGAAATTGGGCTTCTAATTGTACAAAAACCTGAAGGTATGACTACCCTTTGCACATTAAACGGTTTATCGACGGTGTTTACTTACAGGAAAATGGGGGCTGTTTTATAGCTATTTACTAAGCTATTTGAGTTCGGATACTAATTTTGATACTGTATCCTTGGCATCGCCAAAAATCATAATGGTGTTATCTTTATAAAACAATTCATTCTCGATACCGGCAAATCCAGGATTCATACTGCGTTTTAGTACGAATACTGTCTGACTTTTATCTACATCAAGAATAGGCATGCCGAAAATAGGACTATTAACATCGTGGCGAGCGGCGGGATTAACCACATCATTGGCTCCAATAACCAAGGTTACATCCGTTTCCTCGAATTCAGGATTAATTTGATCGAGATCATACAGACTATCATAGGGCACATTTGCTTCCGCCAGTAAAACATTCATATGGCCCGGCATCCGACCAGCGACGGGGTGAATTGCGTATTTTACTATAACACCCTTCCCTTCCAGTAATTCCTGCAGTTCATGGACCATGTGTTGTGCTTGAGCTACAGCCAGACCATATCCCGGTACAATTACAATCTGCTTGGCATTCTCAAAAATTACTACCGTGTCCTCTGGTTCATAAGATTTTACTGTTTTCATCGGATCCACTTCTAAAGGACTCGCCTCAGCAGCAGACCCAACTCCGGCAAAAAGTACATTCCAAATCGTACGGTTCATGCCTTTGCACATGATATCGGTCAAAATGATACCACTGGCTCCAACAAGAGATCCGCTGATTATAAGGGCATCATTTTGAATCACAAAACCAGTGGCACATGCTGCAAGTCCAGAAAAAGAATTAAGCATTGCGATCACAACGGGCATGTCGGCACCGCCGATTGGAATTACGAATAAAATCCCAAGTAATAGCGAAATGACTATTATAGCCAACACAGCATTACTTGCCTGCGCAGGATCCAAAACAGCATAAACGGCCAATAAGACAACAACTCCAGCCAATATGCCGTTAATACTATGTTGGCCACTGAATTTTATTGGTGTACCACGCAATAAGCCCTGGAGTTTCGCAAAGGCCACTAAACTACCGGAAAATGTTACCGCACCAATCAGCACACTTAGCGTGATTGTCGCTAGTGTAAAAACCAGCAATGGTTCACCCTTATAGAATTCCGCAGCAGCGACCAGCAACGATGCACTGCCGCCAAACCCATTAAAAAGCGCAACCAACTGCGGCATGGATGTCATTTCCACCCGCTTGGCTAATACTGCACCAATAGCACTGCCAATTACGATACCAATAAAGATTGTTTGAAAGTCAAGGATCTGGTTGTTTAATAATGTAGCGATAACAGCTAATAGCATTCCAATAGCAGCCGTATTGTTTCCTTTCGGAGCTGTGCGCGGATGCGAAAGTTGTCGCAGACCCAGGATGAAAAGAACGGCTGAGAACAGATAAATAATGGGTATAAAAATATCCTGCACGATTATCTTATTTTTTGAACATTCTAAGCATACGGCCCGTAACCATAAAGCCGCCAACCACATTGATCATGGCTAGAATAATTGCGATCAAACCAAGAGTCGCGCTTAATGTCCCCGGTAATGACCCTGCAGCCAGCAAAGCTCCAATTATCGTGATCCCGGAGATCGCATTTGAGCCGGACATAAGTGGCGTATGGAGTGTTGGAGGAATTTTAGAGATAACTTCAAATCCCACAAATACAGCTAGGACAAACACATAAATTTCAACTAATAATTGCACATTCATGATTTTTCCTCCTCTTCAAAATCCAAAAGATCAAGCACATGCTGGTTCATGATCTTCCCTTCGTGAGTCAGCATTGTGCCGGCAATCACTTCATCATCCAGATCGATATTCAGTTCCCCTTCATTCAGCATTTCACCTAATAGAGCAGCAACATTGCGACTGAACATTTCACTGGTATGGTAGGATAAACTCGATGGCAAATCAAGCGGAGCAAGTATTTTCACACCGTGGCGTTCAACATCCTTACCCGGCACTGTAAGCTCACAATTACCGCCTTGCTCAGCAGCAAGGTCAATAATCACAGATCCATGATTCATAGACTGTAACATTTCTTCTGTAATAAGCAAAGGCGCTCTTTTCCCAAATATTTGTGCTGTGGTAATGACCGCATCCGTTTCAGGTAAGTGTTCGCCAATTGTAGCATGTTCATGCCGGTAGAAATCCTCAGTCATTTCTTCGGCGTAACCACCGGCCGTTTCTGCATCTTGGCTTGTTTCCAGGGCAATAAATTCAGCCCCCAAACTCTCTACCTGCTCTTTAACGATTGGTCGCGTGTCAAACGCTTTGACCCGCGCCCCCAGACGCTTTGCGGTGGCAATGGCCTGTAATCCAGCGACACCGGCACCGATGACAAGTACATTAGCCGGTAAAATGGTACCTGCAGCGGTCATCATTAAGGGAAAAATCTTATTCAATCTGCTAGCAGCTAATAATACTGCCTTATACCCTGCTGCTGAACTCATGGCGCTAAGCGCATCCATTCGTTGAGCCCGGGAAATACGTGGCACAAGTTCCATGGAAAATGTAGTCAGTTCCCGCTCGGCCAGCGATTGAATGTTATGAATGTATTTAAAGGGACTCATAAAGCCAATTAGCACAGAACCTTTATTCAAGGGATCCACAATTTCAAGCATACCATCCTGCAAGCAAACAACCTGTACTTTCAGGAAGATATGTCCTTCTTTCAATAATTCATCATAATCTGCAACAATTGCTGCTCCCGCAGTTTCGTAGTCCTTTGGCCTAAAACCTGCTTCAACACCCGCACCTTCCTGAACGAGAATCGTAATACCTTGCTTGGCCAGACGTCTAACGCTTTCTGGCACCAAGGCTACCCTATTTTCGCCTACTACAGTTTCTTTTAGTACACTAATGGTTAGCATGATTGCGTTTATTGATAAATATCAGATCGCGAAATTACGATACAAATTTGGTAAACAACTATCTATTGATCGAGTATAATTGCTATGTTGAGATGACTGATTATAAAGTTTAACTTACTAGCTGTGAAGACCGTTGAATTATCACTATGTTTTGTATTATTGCTATCAATAATCCATGGAGAAGAAACAATGAAAGAATCAGAAAAAGCTACCTTTGGTGCCGGTTGTTTTTGGTGCGT
>CAJWGZ010000096.1 GCA_913041075.1 uncultured Fidelibacterota bacterium
GATCCGCTGGTAACTGAATTCCCAACCGAGCAAGCAGCTACGGAGTACACGGCCAAGACGCTTTCTACGCCACCCAATAAAGATACGCTGACTGTAGTGACCTGGAATATCAGGTTTGGCATTGGACGAGCTAAGTGGTTTGGTGATTCCTGCGGTGAACTGGTGCTTTTCGATACGGATGAAATTCAGGATGGTTTGGAATTGCTGGCGGCAAAGATCACGGCAATGGATGCCGATATCCTGCTGCTGCAGGAAGTGGATACTGATTCCAAACGGTCTGCTTACATAGACCAAGTACAATGGCTATTGGATAATACGGCAATGAATTATGGCGTCTATGCTTCCATGTGGGAAGTACAGTTTGTACCTAGCGATGGCTTGGGGCGCGTCAATACTGGCAATGCTATCCTGTCACGCTGGCCGTTGAGTGAAGCTGAGCGGATTCAACTGTCTCTCCGTGGTGATCAGGATGATCTTACTAGAGCATTTTATGTCCGCCGTAATGTTTTACGAGCCAAGGTTAACTATCCGGGCAGTCTTTTTTGGGCAGTCGATATCCATGCCTCTGCGTTTTCTAATGATGATACCAAACAAAAACAGTACGTGGAATTCAAGGATGTGTTAGATGAGCTTAATGCACAAGGCGAACATTTTGTTGCTGGTGGGGATCTCAATGAATTGCCTCCCGGTGCTGTAAAAAATAATTATTGTGATAATGATCGCTGTCCTGATGAATCACCAGAAGAAGATGAAGGTTGTGATTTCAGCAATGAGACCACCTGGATCAGTGCTTTGTTTGACAGTTATGTCCCGGCAGTATCCCTGGTAAATTATCTACAGGATGAGAATAGCTATTTCACCCACGCATCCACTCATGATGCCAGCGATGAACGCTATCAGTGGAACAGGAAGCTGGATTATCTTTTTACCAATACGGATTGGGTCCCCCGCTCTACGGTAACACATCAGGATGCCGTGCTGGAATCAGACCATGTAGCTGTAGCGGCTAAGTGGGTGGTCCCATGAGAAAGTTGTGTGTTATCATTATTGTGCTATGCGGCTGGATCCATGCAGATACAAGTATTTGGTCATCTGGAACTGCTCATTCCCTGCCCAAAGGGCAATGGGAAGTTGGCTTATTCCAACCACTTCGTTATGGTATGACCGATGATCAGGATATCGCATTACATCCATTAATTGCCTTAAAATTACCGAATCTAGTTTATAAGAAAACCTGGGTAGAAAAAAACAGTTGGACCATTGCTACCCGACATGGCTTCTATTATCCCACACCGTTACTGCAATCCATCACTGGTGCCGGAAAATTCAAGATCGTCGCCCCCCAGTTTGAGTTTCCCACCTTAATCGGTCTCACCAATGAAATACTGGCTACACGTTCATTAGGGGATGGACTTTTGACTGGAAAAGCCGGTCTGTTGCTCGGCTTAGGAGGCGGTGACCTGGATCCCACATCTACAATTGACGTTCCCCTGGTATATCCCCGTTTGGCCGTTTATTATAACGGTTGGGGCTTACGCTTGGGAGCCGATTATATGGCACCAATAAAAGGTCGCTGGTCTGGGTTTGTAGATGGGGATGTGTTTCTGTATCCGGGCAGTGCTTCCGCGCTTTTTTTTGAGACCAAAGTGTTGCTGATCTGGACCAAAAGCAGCCGGTTGCGATTTATGGTAGGCTATAAAATCACTTATGGTGAATATCCTTTTGGTACCCACTGGCAGATTCTACCACCGAAAATACCTACATTACCATTACCCGGAGGGTGGCCTCTTTTGGATATTCAGATTACCTGGTAATATTTGTCTGACTAATACGGTTAAATAAACTATTCGGCTAGCATAATTCGTAACAATAACTTCTGCAAATGTTTCCCCATAAAAAAGTAGCCCTCAGTGTTCTATGTTTTGTACAAATCATACTGGCCCAAGAGCCAATTCGAGGCGTGGTGCAGGATACAGAAACTGGCGCACCAATAATCGGTGTTAATATTTTACTTGTAGGTACGGAAACAGGGACTGTATCGGATGTGGAAGGATTATTTACGCTAGAAAAACAAGCGGATATAGAACCGATATTACGCCTTTCTCACATCGCGTATAACACCATGGAACTATTAATTGATTCCAGCTATACTGGTGTCATTCAACTGGATCCAGCAGTGATCAAGGGCCAGGAAATAGAAGTCGTCGGCGTGAAATCCAAAACGGAGATGGATGTTGCTTCATCTGTGGATATGCTGGATATTGCTGAGATTGAAATACAGGGAGCCCGGGATCTGGGCAGTGCTTTGCGGCGGGTTAGCAGCGTGAAAATGGATTATTCTTCCAGCGGTAAACAGACCATCAGTATCCGCGGTAGTAATGCCACAGATGTAGCTGTTTTTTTGGATGGCGTACGCTTAAACGATGCTAATACTGGCGTAGCGGATCTTTCCACTATTGATCTCAATGCGCTAGAGCAAATTCAGGTGATCAAGGGTGGGAACTCATCATTGTTTGGTAGCGGTGCAATTGGTGGCGTACTGAATATGGAGAGCAAAACTGCGCAAAAGAATTCACTGTATCTTAATACCGGTACCGGGCAAACCTATGACGACGACATGGATCTTTCATTAGGGGCAACGGCAGTGTTGGGTCCGGCAGGAATCGGCGGACGCTATACGGCCAAGGCCAGGGCTTTTGGCGGGCGAACGATTACCACATCACTTTTTGCCAATGCTTTTGGCGGACTGGACTTGCGTTCTGGGCGATTGGATATGCGTTGGTTCCAGCTCAACAAGAATCTGGAATTTCCATCTGGTAGTGTTGATAGTGGTGACAGCTTATCCATATTGAGCGTGAATTACCGCGGTGATATATTGGGAACAAACGGCTGGAAATTCCTGGCTGGATCGAAGGACTGGAGCCTAAACCAAAATTTTTTCTCTAGCCTTAACGAATACCTGAGCGATCATTCCCGCAATGTTCATATATCCAAACTGATTAACTGGCGGGATTTTGAAGGCACGGTTCAATATGAAGCGGAGTACCAGACCTTTGATGGCGATAAATCCTACTTCAACATTAATGGAGATCCCACTGTTCATCATATTGCGGACATGGAGCGAAATACAAATGCACTGGCATTCGTCACCCGTTGGTCTGCAGACGCCGATCATCCCAATATTGATTTTATTAATTGGGAATTATCCTACCGAATGGACCAGATCGAGACATTTCAAAATGAACATTATGAGTTTCCCTTACTGGTGACAGAGGGCCAACTCATTATCTATGATGTACCGCAATCACGAGAATTAAAACATGTCTCCAGCAAACGGTTGGGGATTCATTTGGAAGGAAGAGGTGAAAAAACCTGGTATTCAATATTTGCCAACCAGGGCAATAATCAACGTCTGCCTACACTGGCGGACCTGTTTCGATTTTCGAATACAGAGACCGATAGCCTGCTGGACTCGTTGTTATCCAGCGAATATCTAAGTACCACCGAACTCAATTTGCAATTGCGTATATCCAATCCGCAGACTGAGCTGCCTATTGATGAAGTATCACTTGGGCTCGATGTATTTATGAATGGTTACACAAATAAGATCGCTTACCGAACATTTGAAGGCCTACCGGCCATACCGTTCAACGAACCTGTTGCGGAGATCCGCGGCGTGGAAGCAATGGTCGGTTTACGTATGCTGAGTGACAGACTATTATTCTCCACCAGCGCTACGTTCTTGGACATCAGCTCAGCCCGGGTCTTCCCCAATAAACCGGAGTACCGGATTGTGTTCACCAGTGAATTGAACTTGGAATGGATAGTACTTAGCCTGGATCATGTCAATGAAGGAGAACAATATTTCTTTATCCCCGGGATTGGAGAAGGACTGCGGAAACCCCGGGAAAACGCCAATCTGAATGTAACTTTGCGTAAGAGATTACTTGGCTTGAATTGGTCTCTGTCTTATACCTGGCGCAATATCCTTTCCAAGGATGAATTAGACTGGACGCTGGAGGAGAGTCTGCGCCATGGATTCAACTATTTTGAAAAATACCGGGAAATTGTCAACCTGAAGGTCGAATTATAGTGTTCAGCTTACGATGGTTATTTGTGCTCATGTTTTTTTGGCTGGCCTGTGATCTTCCTTTTTCTACGAAACCATCGGCGGAGGAGGATTTATTCCTCGTAACTCATGATTATGATGGCCATGTTATTCATGAAAAAACAGCTATCACTATATCTTGGTCAGATATTACAATTGAAGATTTCAAGGAATATCGTATTGAGAAAGCAAAGCTTGTTGCCGGGGATTATTACTGGGTTGATTTGGCGCGTTTGCTTGATTCATTGACCACATCATATGTAGATACGCTGGATGATGATGGTACGTTTCAATACCGGGTCCGAATCGTTGATCAGCGCGATCAATACCGCCATGAACTTTCTGAAGAATTTGTAGTGCCAAATATATCCTCATTATATATACCTGATCATTATGTTCATTTAGAAACGGCCT
>CAJWGZ010000097.1 GCA_913041075.1 uncultured Fidelibacterota bacterium
ATAGTGACTGCATTGCAACCACAACTCAAACAAGATATAATTAAGAATGATTAGGAACCTATACTAGAGATTTATACCAAATTTTTCCAAAACATTAATGGCCATGAAATAGGTGATTACCATGAGTATGACCGCCGCACCCAATGCAGTATAGAAAGGTAATTGCAGTCTAATCAATAATGGAAAAGTGATGAATAAGACCAATGATGGAATTACCAGCCAAAATATGCTTTTTGATAATTGGACGACTTGAGCTGAATCATGGGTATCAACATATAACCAAATCATTGCCATCACGGAAACAAGTGGTATGGAAGCCAGTATTGCCCCGAAAAATGTGCTGCGCTTGGCCACCTCTGAAATCAAGGCAATCAAGATCGCGGAAATAACTACTTTTATAATATTATATATCAAAGTCTCTATCAGTACAGTTAATTCTTAGTACTTTATTGTATCCATTCATAGGTATGATTTGCAACAAATCGTACATTTTTTTCAATTCTCAGTTTGTTTCTATAAGGTTGAAAATTCGATGCTTTTCCCCACTCCATCTGGTTAATCAATTCTCTTTTTGTTACTGTACCTTTTCGTCGAATTATATTGCGCATTCTTTGGTAAGATGAATTGATCTTCCGCAAAGGCTTTTGCGATCTCAGTGCAGCTGTGACAGCGCTGTCCAATCGATTCAGGGAGGTCTTTTTTCCCCAATCAAAATCCAATATATCCAGGCAATTAACATAGCGCGTTAACAATTCTCTGTCCTTTTTATCGATTACTGTTGAAAATATTTTAGTTGCTATAGCATTATTTTCGACAATCAGCGCACAATGATCTGGATTATGAAGACTAAGCGGGAGGGAAAGATGACCATCCCATTTTTTGATAACTTGCCAATATTTTTCGCTGCAGAGACTGATGAACTTAGGCTCCATGTTAGTATATTTTTTGAAATGATCCAGATGATTCAGAATAATTGCCGGATGAAAAGATAAAATCAAATCCACATCCCAGTCCCTCCAAAACAAACGTGGTTTTTCCCCATCTTGATCTACAGGAAGAAAATTTGCTGGATTGTAGGTTGCTGCCCACCGCTCAGTCATGTAAGCTGAATCGCGCATCTCTTCAATCAATTTCAGCACACGTTTATCTTTCGTTGATAACGCAGTTTGTGTGTTTTTTTGCAGTTTATTTAGTTTGTTGTAAATATATTTACTGATGTAAGGCATAGCAGAAATTTCTTTGCCGGGTTCCTCAAATCTATTTTCCACATCTTGGACATACTCTACATTATCAAACTGATCTAATTGTCTAGTAAAATGGGAATTTTTCGGCACGAGAATTGTGAAGTACAGATCTTTCCTTTTTTTATTCAGGGCAGTGATAAACTGATTTAGTTCTCTGCTATTATCTTCTATGAAGACCCAATCTAGAAAAACACTATACAAACCTAATTAATTCCTTTAGCAATACGTTTTAATAATCTTACGCTCTATTAGCGCAAATAGCAATTTCCCAATTTTCAATATTTACCTTGTGTCCAAAGGGTGAGATTATGTAATGGCTTTTTCCCGTCAGACATCAAAAGGGCTACGGTAAAAATACCAGCAAACATAACAATCTGTCCAATGATACCTGTGTAGTATAAATCAAAAGGTACATGCAGCCAAGTAGGAAGCAGACTCTGTTTAGCTAAGACGGTCCATAAGGAAAACAACACTGTTAATACAACGGCAAACCAAACAGATTTTGCGCTACCGCGACGGGTACAAAAACCTAAAAGATACAATCCCAGCACACCACCCATCACGATCGAACCAACAGTATTATATGTGTCCTGCAGCGTTTTTGTTTGCGTCTGGGTTAAAATATAGGCACCAATAATCATCACGATTGTTACAGCTGTCGCAAGGCACCAAGCCACATGTAAATAATGTTTATCTTCGCGGTCTTTTACCCAGTGACGACGGTAAATATCATGCACGCCCACCGTTGCCATGGCATTAATACTGGAGTCGAGGGAAGACATGGCAGCAGCAATGGCAGCAGCAATGATCAGACCTGCTACGCCAGGTGGAAGATTATGCATGATAAAATAGGGCAAAATATCCTCTGCTTTCTGCGTGCCATCCAGCATTTCAGCTGCTGCGGTTGTTGGAAACACTTGAAAGAATACGTATAGAGCTGTACCAAGGAACATGAAGAACGCCCATATGGGTATGTTGATCGATGATATGTACATTGCTTTGCGGGCTTCTTGCACATTTTTTGCAGCTGCATAGCGCTGGATCATATTCTGGTTTGTGACATATTCCTGAAAGAACCATGACAGTCCCAATAATAGCATCATAATTCCGGTTTTATTTGCCAGTGAAATTCCCCATGATACGGGTTGCAGTATTCCATTTTTCAATTCTGAGAAGGTCAATTTATTATTGGCAATGGCAACATCCATTATCTGACTGAGGCCGCCTGGAAGCTGATGAATAATTACACCCAGGCAAATCACGCCGCCTGAAAGCAATGTGAACGTCTGTATTACATCTGTCCAGATCACCGCTTCTATGCCTCCGATTATGGTGTACAGACCCACTATGATCCCCGCTAATAAAATACTTTGTATCACACTTAGATTTGTAACCTCATTCACCATGAGCGATAGCAGGTAGAGGATCAAGCTGATGCGCACCAATTGTCCAATAAAAAAAGTAACTGCACCATACACCCTGACCGATGGACCAAAGCGATCTTCTAAATACTCATAGGCTGATATAATATTATTGCGCCTGAAAAAGGGCAGGAAAAAATAGGCCGTCGTTATAATTACCACCGGCAGCATTAAATTGGGCAGGAACCGCAGCCAAGAAGTCTTAAAACTGTCAGCTGGATAGGCAAGGAATGTTACGGAACTGATCGAAGTACCAACCATGCTAAGACCGATTACCCAACCTGAATATGATCTGCTACCAACAAAATAGTTTTCCGTACTGGTATTTCTTCGGGAGAAATATATACCCATGGAAACAAGCAAAAGTAAATAGGTAATGAGCGTGGTTATATCGAGCCAATGGAATTTCATTCAATCATTGACAATAAGGTTGAATAATGAGATTGTGTATTATATCCCGGTATTAAGTAAATCGTGGATATGAATCACCCCGCATAGCTTCTCCGGGTCTTCTGTTTCATGCACGAAAAGCGACGTAATACTATGTTCTTCCATGATTTCCAATGCTTTGATAGCCAATGTATTGGCCGCTATTCTTTTGGGGGAATCCGTCATGAGATGTTCCGCAGTCATATTAAATAAATCCTCACCACCTTTTTCAAAACCTCTGCGAATATCGCCATCGGTTATGATCCCGATAAGACTGCCTGAATCATTGACTACACCCGTAAAGCCAAGGCCCTTCTCCGATATGATTAATAATGCCTCCTGTATTTTTATGTCTTTATCAATCAAGGGGATTTCCTCGCCTTTATGAAATATTTGATCAACGGTGAGTAACAGTTTTTTCCCTAACATACCCCCGGGATGCAGAACGGCGAAATCTTTTTCTTTAAAACCGCGTGTTTCCATAACCGCAATGGCTAATGCATCTCCCAGAACCAAGGTAGCCGTAGAACTAGACGTTGGTGCCAATCCCAAAGGATCTGCTTCAGAGCGCACGCCAATATCAAGATGGAAATCACTCTGCTTCGCTAATGCAGAATCAGGATTCCCAGTGATGGCAATTGTATCCGCACCAATTCGCCTGATGGGTTTGAGAATGTCCAATAATTCATCACTCTGACCACTATAAGATATGAGTATACATACATCTTCATTAGCAATCATGCCCAGATCACCATGTGCCGCATCACCGGCATGGATAAAAAATGCTGGTGTGCCAAGACTGGCAAAGGTCGCAGCCATCTTGTTGCCAACGTGACCAGACTTACCAATGCCAACCACAATTATTTTTCCCGAACAGCTAGCTATCAAGCCCGTAGCATGATCAAATGAATCATCTATTGTTTCCAAAAGAGATTCGAGTGCAGATATTTCTGCTGTGATCAGTTTGATGGCAGATTTATTTGGCATAATTAATCGCGTTTAAAATAATGGATAAATCAAAGTAATTACCATATTAGCATAAATTAATCACAATCAACCTTTATACCACGGGTAACATATTCAACATAGCCACCCTCACAATTTATACCATCCTGGATATTTACCTGGATGTCCTTTAGCAGTGAATATATTTCATCATTGGATTTCTCCGGTCTCGCTTCCCATGATTTCAGGTTATAGTTGGTCTGACCCATGAAAAAGAAAATGGATGTTACCATGATGGAACCTGTTAGCATGCCCATTAAATATTGTTTCATATCTGTCCCCTATTTTAATTGAAATTATATGAGATGTTGTTTTCCGGTCCACTAAAACGGTGGCGGATAGTAACAAATGATTTTATAATTATACTGTTATGTATTCGTTTACTCAAATCGTGAAAAGTCAGGTTTCCGTTTTTCCATAAA
>CAJWGZ010000098.1 GCA_913041075.1 uncultured Fidelibacterota bacterium
CCTGAACCTAGCGCGTCTACCAATTCCGCCACCCGGGCGACTAAATAAGGAAGGGATTTTAGCGGGTTCTACGGGATTCTTGCAAGGATTAAACTTGTGTGAGCCGAGGGAAAACTCGTATCTTGATATTTAAATTATTACCATGGATCGAATACTTGTTGCCAAAAATAAAAAAGCATATCATAGCTTCCATATTATTGACCGCTATGAGGCGGGCCTAGTATTAACTGGTAGTGAGGTTAAAAGTCTCAGGGAAGGAAAGATGAGTTTGCGGGAAGCCTATGTATTGGTCCGCGATAGCGAAACGGTATTAATCGGCTCTCATATTAGTTCCTATTCCAGTACGGGTTATAAGGGGCATGACCCGAAGGCTAATCGTAAATTATTACTAAATAAAAGGGAAATTCTTCAGCTGAAACGGAGTATTTCCCAAAAAGGACTTACTGCAGTACCATTGGAAGTATATTTTAATGAAAAAGGATGGGCAAAGATAGTTATCGCCACCGCCAAGGGGAAGCGCCTGTATGATAAAAAAGAAGCACTAAAAGAACGGGATATTCGACGGGACATGGATCGCGAATTGGCAAAACATAAATGAGTTTTCCTAGCATAGATAAACAACTAACACTGATTAAGCAAGGCGCTGAAGAGATCATACCGGAAGATGAGCTACGGGATAAACTGGAACAATCTCGCAAAAATGGCCAACCGCTGGTAGTGAAACTGGGCTGTGACCCCAGCCGTCCGGACTTGCATATTGGTCACGCGGTGGCCCTGAGGAAGTTGCGACATTTTCAGGATCTAGGCCACCACGCAGTACTGGTTATTGGTGATTTTACGGCTATGATAGGTGATCCATCTGGAAGGAATAAGACACGACCTCAGCTAACACTGGAAGAAACAAAAGTTAATGCTGAGTCTTATATTGATCAGGCCAAAGTTATTCTCGATATAGATTCTTTAAAGATTTGTTATAATTCGGATTGGTTGAATCAAATGAATTTCAGCGATGTAGTGAATATAGCGAGTAAATATACTGTCGCAAGAATGATGGAACGGGATGATTTTAAGAAACGATATAAATCCGAGACAGCTATATCTATTCATGAGTTTCTCTACCCATTGGCACAGGCAATGGATTCTGTCCATCTTGATGCAGATATAGAACTAGGCGGCACAGATCAAAAATTCAATTTACTTGTTGGTCGTGATCTACAGCGGGAACATGGTCAAGAAGAGCAGGTGATATTGACAGTCCCGTTGATCGAAGGTACTGATGGCGTTGACAAAATGTCTAAATCCTACGATAATCATATAGGCCTGACCGATACGCCAGAAGATATGTATGGCAAAACAATGTCCATCCCGGATACAATGATCGAAAGGTATTTCCTGCTGGCCGCTAATGCGGATGAGGCGGAAATGAAACGCATACAGTCACAACTCGCTGATAAGAGTATCAATCCTCGTGAATTGAAGCGGGAATTGGCCCTGGAAATCGTTACAATGTATTATTCCGCAGAAACAGCCGCGGCTGCAGAACAGCATTTTGATCAGATTTTCATTCACAAGGTTATTCCTGAGGATATACCTGGCATTACACTGGATGATGATGTTGCCCTTGTTGATCTCATTTTTACCCATAATCTTGTAGCCAGTAAATCAGAAGGACGACGCCTAATTGACCAGGGAGCGGTGAAACTGAATGATCTCAAGTGCAGTGATAGAGATCAGGTACTTAAAAAAGGCGAAAAAATAGTCATAAAAGTGGGTAAGCGACGGTTTTTGAAAGTCACATAAATTGACCCAATATAAATTAATGCTAAATTGTTAAGAAATGGTGTTGATTCCTGTTTCCAAGGAAACTGAAAGCAGGTAAATTGACATCCCATTATTCATTATAATCAAATATTTTAGGAGTAAAAATGGCAGAGAACTTAATCGAATTCACGGATGATAATTTTGATACGGAAGTTCTGAAATCAAATCTACCAGTTTTGGTTGATTTTTGGGCAGAATGGTGCGGGCCATGCAAAATGATCGCTCCAATCGTTGAAGAAATCGCCGGCGATTACGCTGGAAAAGTGAAGGTCGGCAAGGTAAACGTCGACTTCAACAACCAAGTGGCAATGCAATATGGAATACGAGGCATTCCCGCATTGCTGGTTTTTAAAGGTGGATCAGTAGCTAACCAGATTGTTGGTGCTGTTCCAAAAAACAACATAACTCAAATTCTAGATGAGGTTATTTAAACATTAATCAATATGAACCGGAAAGTCATAATTATTGGATCCGGACCGGCAGGACTCACTGCCGCGACATATGCTGCCCGAGCCAACCTGGAACCGTTGGTTTTTGAGGGTAGTCAACCTGGTGGTCAATTAACCATTACCACTGATGTTGAAAATTATCCCGGATTCCCTGATGGTATACTTGGACCGGACCTGATGGATAAATTTCGTGATCAGGCCAAACGCTTTGGTGCAGAATGTCATTTTAAACATGTAACCAAGGTTGATCTGAGTGACCGTCCATTTAAGGTGTGGGTTGCAGATGAGACCTATACCAGCGATACCATCATTATTGCGACTGGAGCTACGGCACGTTTATTGGGCCTGGAATCTGAAACAAGACTAATGGGTCACGGCGTCTCAGCTTGTGCAACGTGCGATGGATTCTTTTTTAAAGATAAAAAGGTGCTTGTTATCGGCGGTGGAGATTCTGCTATGGAAGAAGCGAACTTTCTTACAAAGTTTGCGGCGGAAGTGCAAATTGTACATCGTCGTGATGCCTTAAGAGCATCAAAAATCATGCAAGACCGCATAATGAATAATCCCAGGATCACTATACAATGGAATACAGTACTCGAGGACATAGAGGGGAATGAAGCTGACGGTGTAAGCGGTGTGAGCCTGCGGGATACGCGCACAGATGAAGTTAGACAGGAGCCGTGTGATGGTGTATTCCTTGCCATTGGTCATGTCCCTAATACGGAATTATTCGATGCAGTGCTGGATCTTGATGATCAAAAATACATCCGTACCGTTGATGTCAGCAGCAGGACTTCCATTGCTGGAGTATTTGCTTGCGGAGATGTCCAGGATCATGTCTATCGACAAGCTATTACTGCTGCAGGAACAGGTTGTATGGCAGCTATGGATGCAGAAAAATATCTGGAGTCCGTAGCGGCTTAGTTTTAAACGAAGACTTTCCAGTTCATAACTCACAATATGGAGGTATGAACAATGAATCAAAGAGCCACACTGATTTACGAACTGAAGAATCTTAAAAAGGTATATCAGCAGCAACCTGTTATCAGTATAGGTCGATTACAAATCCATCGCGGTACTATCTATGGCATATTAGGACCGGTTGGATCGGGAAAGACAACATTGTTACGGCATCTTGCAGGACTTGAGGCGCAGACGGAAGGTATCCTGAAATATGATAACAATGAATTCGAGCGTACCTGGCTGGGTAAAATCAAAGTACCGCAAGAAATATATTACGTTGGTGAACATTTAGTCAGCGCGAAACAAATAGTAGAACAAGTTATCAAATCAGTTTATCCAGATAAATCAAATAGAATAGTAAAGAGGTATTTTAGAGGAAGTGTCAGCAAACAGATTCTGCCTCTGTCCTTAAATTTCTTATCACCCGGACAAAGAGCATGGTTTGATTTGGTACTTGCCCTAGAGAGCGATCCCAGAGTATTAATTCAAGATAATTTTGCCACTTTGTTTGATAATGACATGGAATTCATCGCCCGCAAGGAATTGAAAAGGATGAATAAGGACTTGGGAACCACCGTTATATTATCATCTATCAATGACCATGCTTTGAAAAAGCTTTGCTCTGTGCTGGTCTATCTTGAAAACGGACATATTACAAAGGTACGATCTGGACAACTAAAAAAACAGCGCGGTGGTTATTCAAAAAAGTAAAGAATTCTGCTGTGAACAACCATTAGAGACGGTTCGCTGTGATTTTTATTTTCTTTACAAATCTGTGTAGCTTACCTTACTTTAAAGAGATAAGTAGTGATATAAACAGCTTTGAAGCGTTTAGTTAGAACCAGAGATGACAGTGTATTGGCCGGTGTCTGTGGCGGCTTTGGCCAGTATTTCAACCTGGATTCCGCACTAGTACGGCTTTTATGGGTGTTTTTTACCATATTTGGCGGTTCCGGTGTTTTGGCCTATCTGGTGGCTATCTTGATTATACCAGATGAATCAACCGCCAAATATGTCACACCCCGGAGGCTGATAGACGGGATTAATGACAAAACGATATTATGGGGTGTACTGTTGGTGCTGGTGGGTATTATCCTTTTCTTTCAGCATGGTGATTTTATTAACTCGATTTGGAGTCATTTCTGGAACAGTGGTATAAATGTATTAATAGCATTGATCATTATTGGTGTGGGTGTGTATCTCTTATATCAAGAACGGCAAAAGATATCAACCATGTTTGGTTTGGGCTCGGAGATGCCACTTTCTTTGTCAGAAAAGGACAAACAA
>CAJWGZ010000099.1 GCA_913041075.1 uncultured Fidelibacterota bacterium
GAACGCAGTTTAGATGTTGGCTTATGACCATCTAACCAAATATACTCAGCTTTTATCTTACTCACTGTTTTTACTCCTTTGTTTGATATTGTTTTGATTCAACTTATTGCATACGTGTTATGGTTTATAGCGTAGGAAGACAAGATTACTTGTGTTTCTGTTCTTGATACACCTGGCCAGCTTTGAATTTTTCGTAATAATTCTTCCAGCGCTTGAGAATTTTTTGCTACTATAATTAAGGTATGAGAACCTTTTCCCGTGGTACTATAACATTGTACAACTTCGGGCGTATTCCTTGCCGTCTGAATCACTTCTTTGTAATGTTCGGATGATTCTGAAATAACAGTAATTATTGCTGAAACATCTAACCCAAGCAATTTGGGGTTCAGAGTTGCATGAAATCCCTGTATAACTCCTGATTCGGACAGTTTTTTGATCCTATCAGTTACTGTTGGAATGGAAATATCTAGTTCATCAGCTATATGACTTGCTGCCATGCGACCATCTTTTTGTAAAAATTCCAGAATTTTTCTGTCTAGATCATCAATTTTCATTGTATAATTGATCATCCTCCCTTATTTATATTATTAAACTATTTTACTATTATGCAATATTTTTTTAGTATTATTTTATATATACTTTATAATATTAGTTATTTTTCCATTATTATAAATAATTAATAGTTATTTGGTAGGTAACTATTACTTTTTAGTATAAAAGGTCTTAACCATAACGCTGAAAAGGATTAGCATTGTAAACAATCGTCATTGATTAGCCTTAGAGATTTAAACTTTTAGCAATTTTTTGTGCTGCTTGTGTCAATTTATGTCCCGCCTCTATTAGGGCTTCAGTTAGATCATAATCTCCTTCTATTACGCTATAGATTTCGTCAATACCCATTTGGTGAATAATATCTGCGCCATCTTCTACTGATCCTGCTATGCATATTACTGGTAGATTATGTGACTTTGCAATTTTCGCCACACCTATCGGTGTCTTACCATGGATAGTCTGGCTATCAATTCGGCCTTCACCGGTAATTACAAGGTTTGTATCAACTAAACTTTTAGCAAGGTCCACAATTTCAATCACTAGATCAACACCCGGTTTTACAACAGCATCAATTAAACCAATTAATGCGGCACCCATTCCGCCTGCTGCACCGGCACCTGGTTCCACAGCAATATTTCTGCCTGTATTAATAGCCAAGACATCTCCATAGCGAGCAAGAGCTTTGTCCAGCACTACAATATCATCCTCTGTGGCACCTTTTTGAGGTCCGAAAATCCTTGATGCGCCATTTTCACCACAAAGTGGATTGTTAACATCACAGGCAACGACAATTTCTGTTTTACTAAGCCTGGGGACCAGGTATTGCAAATCAATCTTTGCTAATTGCAATAAAGCACGTACGTCTGGCGCTAACGGAGCGCCTCCCTGACCGAGGAATTGCGCACCTAAGGCCTTCATCATACCCATACCACCATCGTTGGTCGCACTGCCACCCAGACCAATGATCAACTTATCACAACCGTGATCCAAAGCAGCATTAATTAATTGGCCTGTACCAAAACTACTAGCCAGGTAAATATTACGTTCCTCTGGTTTTACCAAGTGTATTCCCGAGGCAGCAGCCATTTCGACGACTGCGGTTCGACTGCCTCCCAAAATACCAAAAAATCCTGGCACCATATCTCCCATAGGTCCTATTACCGATTGATTAATGATTGTTCCAGAAGTAGCGTCAACTAAAGATTGTACGGTACCTTCGCCACCATCCGCCATAGGCACCTTAACATATTCCGCATCTGGATACACCGCTCGAAAACCAATTTCAATAGCATCTGCAGCTTCCGTCGCAGTAAGGCTACCTTTGAATGAATCTGGAGCAATCACTATTTTCATAATTCAAAAAGAAAAATATCCTACCAAGGAACTATAGTAATAGTAGACTAAGTAAAAAAACAATTGTGATTCCCGTTAACCCTTGCAATAGCGTGGCCATAGTATGGGCTCGGTAGGCAAGTGAAACATTCATATTGCTGAATTGGGATACCACCCAGAAATAACTGTCATTAGCATGCGAAACGGTCATTGCCCCAGCACCAATTGCCATCACAGTTAATACCCTGCCCATACTGCTATCCAAACCCAATTCTGGTAATAAACTCGCAACCATAGCAGATGTCGTAACCAGGGCAACGGTAGATGACCCCTGAGCCGATTTTAAAGCCGCCGCTACCAGGAAAGGCATAAATATACCCACACCCATTCCTGAAAGGGTTTGACCAAGGTATTCACTTATGGGTGTGGCCTTGAGGACGGCACCAAAAGCACCGCCGGCACCAGTTATAAGTATGATAGGTGCAGCCGTTGTAATACCTTGACTTACAAAATTACCCAATTGTTTTGTTCTTTCCCCAAGCCTAATTAATCTGGTCGAAAGCGCCAGACCAAAAATTAGTGCTATTAGAGGCTTACCAAGAAACAACACACCGATAAAAATAATATCTGTGCCAAAAGGTCGGCTCGGAAAATTTGCGATAGAACCCATACATATCATCAAAATGGGAATAATAATGGGCATAAACGCTGACAATGGACTTGGTAAATCCTGATCAGTTAATTCCATACTTTTTTGATCGACAGTATGCAAGCGGGCTGATTCAATTTCTTGATCGTCTAGATGAAAATCTCGGAAACGATTTGCCCAAAATACTCCAGTCAGGATAGTAGGAATTGATACAAACAAACCTACTATAATAACGAGACCAAGTTGATCGCCAAGTTCCAAATTGGCTGCCGCAGCTATGGGTCCTGGGGTGGGCGGAACGAAGGTGTGCGTGGCATATAACCCTGTAGCAAGAGCAATAGACATGGCCACACTGGATACGTGCATGCGTTGCGATAAAGACTTTTTGAGAGAGTTGAGGATGACGAAGCCCGAATCGCAAAATACCGGTATAGAAACAATATAACCTATAATTGACATGGTTAATGTTGGAAAACGCTTGCCTAACAGCTTGATAATGGTATCAGCCATCGTAACTGCGGCACCACTCTTTTCCAGAATTACACCAATAATAGTTCCAAAAACAATGACCAATCCTATATAACCAAGTATACCTCCGAAACCAGCGTTAATTACTTGCACTACTTCTACCATCGGTAACCCAAAAGCGAAGGCAGTAATAAATGATGCGCTCAACAGTGTTAAAAATGGATGCAACCCAAATTTGGTTGTTGCAATAACAATAAACAGGATAACAGCTAAAAAGATCAGCAGTAGATTCATATATTAACTTATATTTGCTAATTCAATAATAGATTACCTTGAATATTCTAAACCATCAGTTATCTGAATAAAATGGAGCATATCCTGTTCTTTAAGTTAGATTATTAAACAATATTAAAGGAAAATTCATTTGCAGCACATCTGAATTACGAAAAAAAATGAATCTGAAACAATTAAGCGATAAATATAACAAACTCATTGATTTCCTGGCTGAATCCAATCGCAAAAAGATAGAATCGCAGGGTAAGGTATTTGATAAAGAAAAACATAGGTTGCGTATCAAAGCATTTTTACCTGTAGCAGTACTTTATTTGGCCGGTCTGGGTATATCTTTTTCTGGAGCGGCGCTGATCTTCCATTGGTGGTATAGTTTAATATTAATAATGCTTTTTTTTAAGGGTGTTAATGACATTAAGGGCTGGATAAGAATTGAAACTGATAATAAAGCATAAACGATTTACTTTTGCCAGTCATGGCTCTAGATAAAAATAAATTATCAAAGACTGAAATAAATTTATTACCACTACGGTATTACAATGGCGCGATCCGTATTATTCAAACCGCTGAACAGGCGAAAAATGCATGTGCAATCTTAAGCAAAGAAAAATTGCTGGGGTTTGATACCGAAACGCGTCCTGCTTTTAATAAAGGTCAGTCTTATTTACCATCCTTATTACAACTGGCAGGAACAAAAGTTGTATACCTATTCCAATTAAACAAGTGTGGCCTACCCGCTAGTATCACCAATCTTTTATCTAAGGTAAATATAATTAAATCAGGTGTTGCTATTGGTCAAGATCTAATTGAATTACAGAAAATATTAAATTTTGAACCTGCTGGTTTTATTGATCTCGGAGATATTGCCAGATCTAAAGGATTGCCCCATCATGGCCTCCGTGGTTTGGCTGCATATTTATTAAATTTTCGAATTTCAAAGTCCGGACGCACATCGAACTGGAGTGCAGATAAACTATCTAAAAAACAAATTAAGTATGCAGCAACAGATGCCTGGCTAGGACGCGAGTTATATCTGAAATATAAACAGATCAATATCATCTAATATTTATGGATAAGTAATATTTGTGCCCACCGATACCAGAAATTCAATTGATCCAGCAGATTATAAACATATTGTATTTTTCACGGGAGCAGGTATGTCCGCAGAATCTGGAGTGCCTACCTATCGCGGTAAAGGAGGTGTTTGGC
>CAJWGZ010000100.1 GCA_913041075.1 uncultured Fidelibacterota bacterium
AATATGATCCAGATTAAATTTCTGTTGAACTGGAGACTGTGGTGATTGC
Source organism: uncultured Fidelibacterota bacterium (assembly GCA_913041075.1). Lineage (GTDB taxonomy): Bacteria > Fidelibacterota > Marinisomatia > Marinisomatales > TCS55. Next base: position 50 of record CAJWGZ010000100.1, read on the forward strand.
GGCGGTGGTCCCTGTTGGGGCCCATCATCTATAATCTTAATATCGACCTGTTTAAAATATTGCGATAAATTATTCTTAATTTCATCAACAACTATCTTCTTTTTCTCATCATTTTTGGTTTTTATCGTCAGTTCAATTTCTACAGTATCCTTACTAACATCTACATTTTTCACCATACCAAAGGATACAATATCGCGGCTGAAACCAGGATATTGTATTGCTTGCAAGAGTGTTAAAACTTCAGATTTTTTCATACTTTATTAATGGGAGAAAAAAACGGCTGTTGATATCAACAGCCGCAGGATTAACGAAATAAAATGTGGTTTAACCGGGGAATTCTTGCCCAAACCATTCATAATTTATTTTTGTGTATTTGCTCCATTCCTCAGGGACTTCGCTTTCTTCAAATATAGCTTCTACCGGACACTCCGGTTCGCAAGCACCACAATCAATACATTCCTCTGGATCTATATAAAGTTGTTTCCCCTCGGGGTCAAATCCATCTGCTTTCGCCTCAGCACCAGCCCCAGTTTTATCTTCTGGCCCATGGATACAATCAACAGGGCAGACTTCTACACAGGCTGTATCGCAGGTTCCAACACACGGTTCAGCAATAATATAAGTCATTATTATTCTCCTATTATTTAACTTAAGAAAAAAATATTATTCAAATCCAAAGGCTGGAATTTAGACGCATTTATTCCAATGAAGAAACGGTTTTGGGTAATATATTGCCTAATCTGAACTAAGGTTATAATTTCACAATCTTTTAGGAAAACAATAATGGCAGACTCTTATAAATACGAACATTACAAAACAGTTCCAGAGCCAGCAGAAAAAGTCAATTTTAAAAAGAAAAAACCAAAATTGATTGCAGTTGTGGATGAAGACAACTGCACGGGCTGTCAGGTGTGCGTACCTTTTTGTCCTGTCGATTGTATTGAACCAGTGGCAATGGAAAAATATGGCATTCCAATTCCGCCAGTACAAGTGCGTTTTGATGAGTGCATTGGATGTCAAATATGCGCTCGCGTATGTACAAAGCTCACATGGGATGCTATTCACATGTTACCAACCGCGGAATTCGAAGAGACTTACAATACCACTGTAGCCGACTAAATTTGTCAAAAAGCTCTAGCCCAAGCTATTATCTTGTATTAGATCAGGGCACTTCTTCAACAAAAGCATTTCTTTTCGATGAAAACTTAGATATTCCGTTCAAGGATCGTATCAAACATTCACTTGAATATCCGGCAGATCATCAAGTGCAATCAGACGCTCTAGAAATCGCCCGTGCGTGTAAAGAACTTACTAAAAAGGCCATTAACTTTTCGCAACACGTAGGGGGATATATATCTTCAGCAGGATTAGCGGTCCAGCGTTCTACATTCCTTTTCTGGGATAAGCGTACTAAAAAACCTTTGACAGCAGCTATCAGTTGGCAGGACAATCGTTCACAGGATATTGTTGCAGATCTGGCAAATGAATCTGATAGAATATTTAATATTACGGGAACACCTTTTAGTCCACACTTTGGAGGTGCAAAATTTTTGCATTTTACTAAAAATGACCCAATTCTTAAGAAATCAGTCCTAACTCAGAAAACATGTTTCGGACCACTGAGCACATTTCTTACACACTACCTAACAAATACGCTAGTTATCGATTATTCTATAGCTTGTAGAACTCAATTGCTTGATTTGAACAATCTCAAATGGAGTAGTGCTCTTTGCAAGCTCTTCCATTTTCCAAATAAATCATTATTTCCTCTATGCAATAACGTTCAGTCATTTGGGAAAATGACACTTGATGGTATGCCTATTCCATTAAATGTGGTTATTGGCGATCAACAAGCAGCACTTTTGGGGCAAGGAGGCTGGGATTCAGGTAGTATTGCACTCAACTTTGGTACCTCAGGATCGGTCTGTGTTAATACAGGTAAAAATCCGGTTATTGTTCCAAATCTATTAAGCAGTGTTCTTAATTCAGATCAAGAAAAGATGATTTTCATGTTGGAGGGCACTATTAATGCATGTAATTCTCTATTTTACTGGCTGGAAAAAGAATTAAATATTGATCATAAAGACATGGTTTGGCATGAACGGTGTATAGATGAAAGCACAAATGGTATTTTTATCCCAGGTGTTACAGGCATAGCAGCACCATATTGGAAAAGTGAGTTAGGTACGGTAAAAATAGGCCTTGAGAATGCAAAAAATAATGAAATCATTCGAGCCGCAATGGAATCAATTGGATTTTTGGTACACGATATAATTAAGCAAATGGATCTAAAGGATGCACTACCTGACATGCTAACAGCAAGCGGAGGAGGCGCCAGAGCACCGTTGCTACAATTCATCGCAGATATACTCATGATCACTGTTGGACATATTTCTTTGAAAGACCGGACCGCCATAGGTGTATTCCAATTACTCTACAAGAAGAATACAGGACACTACTTATCTGTAGGCGCGGAGTGCGATGAAATCTTCGAGCCAAGAATGAAAAAGGTGACTAGAGCAAAGAAACTAAAGCACTGGCAAAATGCATTAGCGCAAGTTGGTATATAGTATTAATCTATAATATTTTTTTACACAGGCTTATAAAAGTTCCTTAATTGCGTCAATTAATCTGTCCGCGTCTTTTTCATCATTATAGGCATTAAAGGATAAACGTAGCAAATTTCTGTTTTTCCATTCAAATATCGGAATTTCAATATTGTAATCTGACAGCAGTCTATTTTTAAAAGATATTGTATCGTTAATTGGTATTTCAATACTCGCCATTTGCGCCAACCATTCCTCAGTGTTCGGGCAGATAGGTTCTGTTTCAATCATCATATACAAGTGATCACGTGTTTGTCTGGTGAGGTTTCTACATCTCAATTGTACAGATTCCCAGTCATTATCATGTTGAAACTTTATGGCGGCTGGTACGGCTAAAAATGCACTTGGATCCCGGGTACCCTGATATTGATTTTCATTGATGAATTGAATTGGTGATGGATCAACATCATTCCCCCAGCTTACTATAAGTGGGCTGATGAATTCCTGCAATTCTCTTTGCACATAAAGAAATGTTGATCCTTTTGGTGCACTTAGCCATTTATGGCAAGCACCTGTATAAATATCTGGATTGATTGTTTCAATATTCAATTTGATATGACCTGGGACATGAGCTCCATCTATAATCGTTATAATCCCTTCTGACCTTGCTCTTTTACAGATCTCTTGAATGGGAAATATCAAACCTGTGGAACTTGTTATATGACTTAAAAAAATGATCTTTGTTTTTGTTGTTACTCCTTCCCAAAAATTATCAACAAAGTCCTGATGGGATGTCATTGGGACCGGAAGGTTTTTTTGGACAAAGAAATAACCTTTTTCTTCTGAAAACCATTCCCAAGCCCTAATTAATGAACCATATTCATGATCCGAAGACAACACTTCAAATCCGGGTTCTAAATTCAAACTGCGAATAACTGTATTAATTGCGGTAGTTGGATTTGGAACAAAAAATAAATCATCCCCCTTACAGCCAACAAAGGATCCCAGTTCGTCCCGAGCTTGCTGAAGATATTTATAAATATCGTGAGACATAAATTGTACTGGTTGTTCTTCCAATAAGGTCTGCCAGCGCTGGTAATCTTCAAATACTGGTTTTGGGCAAGCTCCAAATGAGCCGTGATTTAAAAAAATTACGTCTTTATTTAAAAGGTATTGATCTTTCAATGATTAGATACCTCAATGATAATTTTACACCTCAATTTGTCTTGCGAAGGAAATCACCAGATCGGGATTAATGAGCCAATGATAATAACCCGAGAATATTCAAAATAAAATAATTAACGAGTACTGCAGCACCTTCATAATCCTTGGCTATACGCTGTCCAAAAAAAAGTGCTAAAAAATTCAATGCAGCAATCAGCAATCCAATGGTAAGCAGCATATTGTTACCATTTACAAGATTCACAAACGATCCGATTAAAGTACAACCCCCGGCAAATATTTCAAGGACAGTAACTACATTTAGTAATAAAGGTACTAATCCACGTAATGGTGAATCAGAAAAATGACTACTCAGCCATTCAAGGTTCCCCTTACGGTCGATTATTTTATCGGAACCAGATTGCAGCAGAGCAATTGATAGAAATAAACCGATAAGTGATTGCACTATGTTTAAAAGATTTATCTCAATCTGAAATACTTCTATCATTTTTGATACCTCTACTATTTTGCAATTAAATGTGTAATTAGCTTCCTGATATGGTCACTTAGTTCCTGCAATGTTAAGTGTTCATAATCTATGGCTAATACAGGATCACCAAACCTGACGGTAATTACACCAGGCTGCAATCGCCAGTCTGTCTTTGACTTGGCTCTCCAAGCGTCAATCAATGCCACAGGTATAATTGTTGCTCTTGTATTTTTTGCTAAATGGAAAGGCCCTTT
>CAJWGZ010000101.1 GCA_913041075.1 uncultured Fidelibacterota bacterium
CTACGTTTAGACTTTGGTACTCATTCCTAGTAATAACTCTGATCTCAATGCCATCACAGAGTTGATTTTCATATTTTGGTTTATCTGCTACTCCTGGAATGGAAATAGGAGTGAATGATTTCGGCACAAAAACGACACCAGGCAGATGTAGTTTGTTCAGTTCTTGGGAAAGAATTTTACCATCAATCCAGGGAGCCCCAAACCATTTAAAGGGATGCTCTGTACCCCGGCCTTCACTAACATTTGTTCCTTCCAGTAAACACATGCCAGGATATATCAATGCGGTACCTACGTCTGGAATATTAGGGGAAGGTTTGACCCAGGGCAAATTTGTTTCATCATACCAGAGGGAAGCATACCAGCCTTCCATGGAAACGACACTTAGGGGTGGGACAGCAGGAATCCATTGTTCTGCAACAATCTTTTGGGCCAGTTCTCCTACAGTCCACCCATAGCGGATGGGAATGGGATATTTGCCAACGAAGGACTGATAATTCAAATCCAATAATGGACCTTCCACTATATCACTGCGGATTGGATTGGGGCGATCCAATACCAGCACTGGTATTTGTAATTCAGCTGCAGCTTCCATGACCAGGCCTAAAGTTGAAATATAGGTATAAAAGCGTGCACCGATATCCTGAATATCATAAATGATCAAGTCTACACCCTGCAACATTTCCGGTGTTGGTTTGCGTACGGTACCATATAGACTGAATACCTCAGGAAGGTCGGTGATCTTTTTATCGTATGTTATTTCTTCGTCGGCTTCGCCAAATAAACCGTGTTCAGGGGAAAAAATCACTTTCAGGTAGATATCATCCAAAGCCAACAGTCGTTTATAGTTTGGTATACCATAGCGGTCGATTCCAGTTTGATTGGTGACCAGGGCGATAGCTTTACCAGTGATCAAAGCAATCTTTTTTTCCAGCAGCACATCTAAACCAGTTAGTACCGTGACCTTGTCTGATGGAGGGGTTGTAATGGTTTTATAATATTCAGCCTGGACCTGATGTGTGGATTGCCTGGTTTGGGCTGATAGAAAGGTGATGGTCAAAACCAATAATAATTTCCATTTCAAATATTCCATTATTTTAAAACAGTAACTTTTCTGGTATCAATGGTTTGACCACTGGTCAAAGTCAAGATGTATATACCTGTTGGTAATTCTCTATTGTGATCATCCATCCCGTTCCACACCCAAGTGTGTTTGTATGTACCCGCCAGGGAAATATCCACGGTTTTTACTCGCCGTCCCAAAATATCGATAATTGCAATCTGCGCAACGCCATTGTTTAGATCTGTTAAGAATTCTAATGTAAGGGATGAATTTGTTGGATTTGGATACAGTGCATGAATTGATACTTCTTCGGGTAAAGAAACATGTGAATTATTTACAATACTGAGCTCAGTTTCGTAGAAGTTGAGAATCCTATCAAGTAATTGATCCCGTTTTGATTCGGGGTAAATTGTTTCAAAACCAACAGATAGAAATACAACGCCGCCGTTTTCACTACTATTGCCGAATGTGCCGGTATAACTAATACCCATGCCGCCGCGGGTTGCATAATCTACATCATTGAATTTTGCACATACCTCAGCACCATTAACTGGTTTGATGCCGTCAGGCCAGTCCACATCGTAAGTGCCGTGAGTTCCATTATCAAAGGTGATATCGGATATTCCATCAAGCAATGAATTGCTTACACCGTAGCCGCTGTAAGTCCCTTGCTGTCCGCCAGCTGCATCGGATATATAGTCTGCTTTCAAATAGTCTTGGAAGAATTGATTATCAGTGGCGCTACCTTGGCTAGAAAGGTCATAGCCAATCTCTGATCCGGACACAAAAAGAAACCCACCATTTTCTAAATATGATTTTACCAAGTCTTGTTCTGATCCCGTAAAAGAACTGGTAGCTGTACCTTCCTCGCCGAGGATCCAGTCTACAACCGCATAGTTGTCGAGGTTAATGTCGCCTTCCATAACTGCTTCGTTGGTGGCGGTATCAAAGGGATAACCTTGTGCATGGAAAGCACTGCCATGTTGCCTGATAAAGTTAAATGTGTTGGTAGTACCATTTACCCGATCAAAACCATTTATGATCAAACACTTTACATTTCCGGAAGATGGTATTACACCCAGCAATTCTGTCTGGGGACTGGAACCGAAGTCATTTGCAGCGGAAATGGAAAGAAAATAAGATTCACCTGCAGTAAGGTTATCAATAACAATTGGTCGTTGGGTGTAAATACCCAATGTATCAAGAGTGTTGTTATCAAGGTAACTTCGCAATCCGACATAGATATCTGCGGTTTGCGCGCCCTGAAAATCTATCATTACAGCACCATTGCCAATATTCTTGATAATCAACCTACTTGGTGTTGTCGGTGGTGCGTTGGCTCCAAATTTAGCGGAGAGCAGGTCCCAGAGTTCGGGGTTGCTGCCATCATAACCCATCGCCCAAACACCAACCCCTAATAAATCATTATTGATGGCAAAATCATATTTCAGGGATAAGGATAAGCTGTCATCATACCAGCCTTGTATCCAGTTAGGGTTTTGATAGCGGTACCATGGAGTCTGTGATGATTCATGCCATAGTTTTCCGTATGACAATGCATTCCCTTCCATTTCTGCATAAAATTTTGCTGAACCAGTATCTGTAGTAGATGCACCAGCTGAACTGGATGTAGCTGGCCATTCAAAACCAAAATAAGGGCAGCCAATGATCAATTTATCTGCCTGGTTATTGGTTTTATTCAAATAATCATTTACTGTCCAAGAAACTGTATAACCATTACCAGTTAGCGGTGCATTTGGTCCGGTACTTGAACTACCACTGTAATAGTAATCGTACCCCATAATGAACAAGCCATCACTTACGGTAGCTAGCGCATTATAATCCCAGCCATCGTTCCAATCAACAGCTGGGGTGGCCAGAGTAACTTGGGAACCTGGTATCTCAGTATGAAAGGTGTTTGTAAGGTCAGTGATAAACTGTACCATGTTTTGTTTCTGAGATGCAGGAAATGACTCAAAGTCTACATTGACGCCATCGGCATTACCAGCCTGCACTTGTGTCAGCAGGTTATTAATCAGGTTTTGCCGATAAGTTGCATTACCCAGCAAGGTTACCAGATCACTATTACTGAAAAGGGTGACGCAAAGCACAACATCTACACCATTGGTATGGGCAATATTTATTAGGCCTGTGACCGGCCAGCCATGAAGATTATTTAGACCGCCAGTTGCGGTTGCTTCAGCACTAAAGTAAGCGATGGTTGAAATCAAGCTGTAGTTATAGTTTTGCCAAGCAGTTCCCATCCAGTAAGGATGATAACCAAACATTTCATGTGTTGGTGTCACATTGCGGGGTTGAACAGGCACAATTGGTTCGTGAGTTCGTTGATCTGGGGGTGCAGTATAGTTTTCATTATAGTATTCAAGCTGAATTTGGTGAACGCTGGGGCGTTCCTGCCCAAAACTATACAATGATATTGTTATGAAGATCAATATGATTGGGCGTGCTATTCTCATCTCTTTAGCTAATTATCACAATTACGAAAAATATCTTCTATTGTTTCCCTGGCTCGGATAAGGCGTGGCCCATCCTTATCAATAAGTAATTCAGCAGGACGTGGTCGTGTGTTGAACTGGTGGGACATGGCATAGCCATATGCGCCAGTATCCATGATGGCAATTAAATCTCCTTCCATTACATCCGGAAAGGGAATATCTACAGCTAGGCGATCAGTATTTTCACATATGCGACCAGTGACATCAGCTGTGATATTTTGTTCTCCTATAGTATCGCCAACTTTATAGATGCGGTGAACCGCACCATATAGCGCTGGACGCATTAGTGTTTCCATACCGGCATCTAATCCAACAAATTTTTTATAACTATCTTTAATACCAGTCACCCTTGCTAAAAGTATCCCTGCATCACCTACGATTGCGCGGCCGGGCTCAATGCATAGGATCGGCCAATCATCTTGATGTTGACCATAAAATTCTTTGAAAACTTCAGCCACCAGACGAAACACGTTATCAAAATCAAGTGGATCTTCATCATCCGTATAGGGTATGCCGAAACCACTGCCTATGGAAATCTTTTTTAATCGTTGGTCAATAGTATTTTCGATGAGGCGCGCTGGTTTAAGAATTAGTTTGGTGTTCTCTCTGAAATGGTTCTCATCAAGAATAGCTGACCCTGCATGGCATTGCAATCCGAATGTTTTTACACCATCTGTTAAGGCTGATTTATATACATCTGCGATTTTTTCAACCGGAATTCCAAATTTTGCATCATGACCACCGGTGACTATTTCAGCAAAACGACCTTTGCCGACTCCTGGATTCAATCTGAAACTTATATATTCTGGAATGCAAATATTTTTCAAACGCTTAAATGATGTTTCATCATCAAGATTCACTTCGCAACCGCTGTCTACAGCTGATTGCAAATCATCT
>CAJWGZ010000102.1 GCA_913041075.1 uncultured Fidelibacterota bacterium
TGAATAGCGATCTATAGTGCGAATAATTTGAACTGTGTGAGTCAAAATATGTGCCACCAACCTTAAGCCGCATAGCAATAGGCAGGTCAAACAACAGATTCCAGTTAGCATTTGTTCGGTTATACCAATTATCAGCCCGGGGCCCATAAACAAAATCGATGTCATCATCACCAATACGAAGATAGCTTGGAGCCGTATATGCACCATCTTCATCATCATCAGTATATGACTCGCCTGCATCCCAAGTTGTATTACCATTGAGATCAGTGAATGGATCACCATTCTCAGGCCGGCCATTGGCTATATTTAAATCTTTGTTATATACTGGAAATGACCCCGCTGTCGGGCTGTCATCCTGCCCAATATATTCTAGCGCACCATAAAATTTAATGTAATCCAGGCCTGGAATAGGGCCGCCTAAGCCGGCGGAATACAAATTATAACCATATGAATAAAGTTTATCTTTTTCCTCGCTGGGTTCTGTAGCGCCAACATCTGTCAAGAATTCACCCGTGACCGCTAACCTGTGACCGCCAGTTTTAGTGGTCGTATTAACAATACCCGCACCTGCCGCACCATATTCAGCACCAAAACCGCCTGCCTGAAAAGAAACTTCTTCGATACTTATATTAGGAATTGATCCACGGCGAGTAAGAGAATAAGGATCCACCGCGCTGACGCCATCAACATAATAACCAACTTCCTCTGCGCGGCCCCCGCGTATGTGCAGTGTACCTCCATCATCAACAACGCTAGTTTGCAGGGCGACAACATTGGCATAACCACGAACCGGTAAATTTTTAATGTCTTCGGCGCGCACAACATGTACTTCATTGGTGGCGTTAACCTCCAGGAGGGGTTTCTCCGCTGTAACAGTTATTGTTTCCCCCTCAATAGCTTCGGGGGCCATATTTATTGTATACAAATTTGTTGTCAAATCAGTGGTGGAACGCACATTTTCTATGGTTACGGTAGCATAACCAATGAAGGAAAGCTTCACGGTATACAGACCAGGCGGTATATCCAGTATAACAAATTTACCCTCCGGATCAGTCGCAGCTCCCATGGGCGTATTTTCCAATAAAACGTTCACCCCAGGCAGAGGATTGCCAGTTTCCTGATCTAAAACCTTCCCAGTTATTTTCCCCGTCTGACCAGCTGTCAGCACGACCGAAAAAAGAGTCATTATTAAGAATGTCTTCACTAAATATTGATACATATAATTATGTCTCCGTTTTTTCAATGGTTAAAAACCCCTCAATAAAGATACAACTTTACTGTCTGTTTTTATACAGTAAAGGCAATATTAACAGGTTTTGAAATACGTGTCAAGTTATTATCAATATTAAGTTAATGAAAAAATAATGGATTATAGAGGGTGGGACACAGTTTATTAGACCCTTTCGTATAACAGTGATAGAAGACAGCGCCATACCTATTACAGCCACCACTAAGTCAAATAAGCATCCAGATAGCCATAAATAACATAATACTATTTTCAATAAATGTAGCCTTTGTCATGGGCAGGTTCAACGCTGTACCCAAACACGCACAATGGATCGCTGATTTATTCATTAATGCCCGGGTTACGCCTACTGTAGTCGCCCCGAGAACAATCAGGGTAATAATTAAAGCAAAATAAAGTTCTACCCTTAGAAGAAAGGCTAGGCCCAATAATGTTTCTATAAATGGGTAAGTCCATCCGTAAGCAGGAATGGCCTTTGCGATAGGATCATACATAGCAAAAGAATCTGGAAAATTCTTGTAATCAAGGAATTTGAAAAAGCTAAAAACAATGTAAAACAGACCCATGAAATCATACATGAAATCAGCTACTCTGAAATCGATTCTATTCATAAGCAGGGCTGCCATTGTTATATAAAAGAGCACCAGAAATAAGGGGAAAAGTTGTTTCAAATCCAATTTCGATGTTCCTCGGGACTTATTGGCAGATAAAGACATATCATCCATTAGGGTTGCCTCATATCCAGTGCTCGTAACAGCATTGATTAATGTCTGGGGCAATACATCACCTTCTACTCTTGCAGTTTCATGTGCTAGATTAACAACAACCTTTTGGACACCATCAACTTTAGACAGTGCTCCCTCAATAGTCACAACGCAGGCAGCGCAATGCATTCCTTGAATGCGTAGTTGTGTAATATCATTCATGATTTAACTCGCGTAGCATTGATAGCGCCTGTTGATTATTAGGTTCCAAGGCAATTAGCTTGCGCAGATATATCTCTGCTTGAGAAAATTGACCACGTTCACGACTGATGGATGCCAGCGTACCATAGGAAGCACTGAACTCTGGGTCCACAGCTAGTACTCTTCTACTGTAATTTTCAGCCTGATCCAAATCTTTATTAAAAATCGCAATATTGGCCAAATTATGTAGTGCCAAAGTGTGATCGGGATTTTGTTGAATTGCCTTAGTAAAATTCGTAGCGGCAGCTTGTAGATCATTATGCTGGTAAAACTCCAGTTCACCAAGGCGATTATAAGCGCTGGCAAAAAATGAATCCAAGGCCAGGGCACGCTCATAAGCTGTTTTAGCGCCAGCTACATCTTCTGTAAATAATAAAGCATCTCCGTATTCCTTCCAAACCTTGGGATTATCAGGATTTAAATGGATGGCCCGCGCCAAATAGGCCGCTGATCTCTCTGGCGCTTCATCAAGATACAACCTGCCCAACTGGTAACAGGTCCACATGTGGGTTGGGTCCAAGCTCAGAACGCGCTGATAAGCTGCTGCGGCTTGTTGGTCCTTGCCCTGCAACTGGAAAGCTCTGGCCAAGGCATAATATCCATCTAGGTGCTCTGGTATATCCCGCAAGCCTTGCTCCAACAGAATAATAGCCCGCACAAGGTAAGATGGTTCACTGTGTCTGGTCTCATAATAATTAGTATAGGCAATGCCTTTTCTTATAATAGCAGCTGGATCTCCCTCTTCGAAAAAATCCCTCAATTTTAAAACTGTTTCACGAGAGAATAGTGCATCGCTTTCCTTTTCACTGAGTATATCAATTTTTTTGCGAATCCAATGATCAGTAAAGTTCACGTGTAATATATCAGATGTTGCACCCTGCTTCATGTGGCAATGAACACAATCACCTTTATTACTGTGGTCTGTAACTTTCTGCAAAACTGTTAAAGATTCGGTGGCATGGCAATCCATGCAGCGGTCATTAAAATAAGTACGGGATCTCTCCTGAACAGGTTCATGGGGGTTATGGCAGGTAATGCAGGTCATGCTGCCATTGCTGGCGGTAAAACAGGTGCTTAGACTAATACGCCCACCATGGCTGGCAATGCGAAAGTCACCCTTTGGCAGACCATCCTCAATAAATACTGTCTTTATATCTTTCAAGCGCATCCCCGGCCGGAAATCACTGCTACTCTTACCAGTTTTAAACACACTGATCTCGCCTTGCAAATGACACTGTAGGCAAACGTCCATCTGCAATTCTGCAGACAAATGGGCTGGGTTAACAATCGTGCGGTCTACACCGGTTCTGTTTAATTCATCTGCTGAGGCCATATGTTTATCTACATGGAGTTGGCCTGGCCCATGACAGCGTTCACAACTGATACCTTCCGTGATAGTACCAGTATAACGATTTACTGAAAATTCCTCAAACGCATTATAACTATTGTGACAGTGCATACATTCTGCGACAACCGGTCGATTAAAGCGCATATTAGAGCGGTTATAGCCAGGGCTTAAATCCCAAATTTCCTTTTCACTGTACCAGGTGACGGGCATTTCATTGATATAACCGTTCTCACTGGCCAAATAAGTACGGTTGTTATTGCCGGAACCAACAACGTAGTCAACCTTGCGGCGCAGTTCATGGGTTCGCACCGCTTGGTCATTCTCACGATATTCTACCTGATAATACCCGTCTGCCGCAGCGATCATTTCATAGTGCAGGTTATTCTGCCTATCATAGACATGGTTATTATCCGTGTAATCTTCAATATCCGGCTGTGCGCCGGGTCGGTAAAAAGACCGGCCCATGCCGGTTCGCAGGAAGGATTGATAGATTTCGCGGTGACAATATGCACACTCTTTATTGCCTACATAGGCTACATCCGCTCCTAAATTTTCGAAATCCACAGCACCCCTATATGCTGTTGAATCATAATACCAAAATAATAATACCAATAATGATGCTATTATTGCCAGGAATAGTCTGATATTCATCTAATTACTAAATGGGGGTTATCTCCAAGAAACTGATAAACATAAGAATTCGCAATCCTTTTGCCAATAAATTCTACTTACGGAGTTTCGCTTTTGAGAAACGGCTTTCCGGTATATCCACATCAAACTCAATATCGTCAATATGCCACTCTGTCCCCTTGCTATTGCGCTTCAATTCATCCTTGAAGATAAATCGTGAGGGGAACCATCTTCCTTGAACCTTTTTGATCCCATCCATGGTGG
>CAJWGZ010000103.1 GCA_913041075.1 uncultured Fidelibacterota bacterium
TGCAAATGGATTTTTGCAATCTATTTTTCAGGATTACTTTAATCGCTTTTTATAATAATAAATTAAAAACTTTGGTCGTTATCTTTTGGTTCAAATAACCCGCTATACGCTACAGGATCCTGCAGTATTTCTTTTGCTTTAGTTACAACAGGATCATCCTTGATTGATTCTTCAACCCGGAAATCTGTGCCTTTCATGATCCCCACCAGTTCTAACAAGAGTCTGCGCCGTAAATCATCTTTTTCCTCATCAAACAAGGTTGCTTCCCGACTAATAATAAACGTTTCTACAAAATCAAAGGCATGGGTAAGATCCATATTGGTGCTATCCAATGCAGTTATTTTTGTTCGCGCTTCCCGAAATTGCTTCTCTCCATCAGTGATCACATCAAGCTCATGATCATCGATAAACACCTTGAAATCTGTCATTAGGTCCAAATCTATCAATGCATCTTCATAAATATCATATTTATGCTGCCGCTCCTGGGCAAAACTGAAAAATAAGCCTTTTCGCCAGCATTCTAGCAATAGCGGTTTACTTTTAGGCATTACCACTTCGTAATCAGGTGTGATGCCACCCCCGCCCTTAACCGTTCTGCCACCCACAGTGACAAAAATACTATCCTCTTTATCTTCACGTACCACTAGCTCATCATTAATATAGCCTGGTTTTTGAATTAAGCGTCCACTGGGTATATAATATTTAGCCGTGGTTACCTTCAGGCTGCGCTTACCGCTGCCATCCAGACCATACACGGACTGCACCAGACCTTTACCGAATGAAGATGTGCCAACAATAACTCCCCGATCCAGGTCCTGCACAGCACCGGCGATGATTTCACTAGCTGAGGCACTGCCTTCATTAATAAGAATAGCGATCTTGACATCATCTTCGATAATCGGTTTTTTTCTAGCAACATATTGTTTATTTGCTTCCGCCAGACGCCCCTTGGTAGAAAGCAGCAAATCACCTTTTTGTATGATCATGTCCAGTATTTCGATCGCTGATTGCAACAAACCGCCCGGGTTATCACGCAAATCAATGATAATTCGGCGGGCATTATCACGTTGCAGGTTCAGGATGGAAGAGCGCAATTCTGGTCCAGAATTCTTGGAAAATCTTGTTAAACGAATATATCCGGTTTCATTATCCATCATTCCTGCATAGGTAACATCCTTAACCGTAATATCATCCCGGGTCAAAACGAAATCAATTAATTGTTCATTACCAAATCTTTTGATGGACAGTGTTACATCAGTACCCTTGGGTCCCCGAATATGACTTGCTGCATCATCCAGCGACATTTCTGCAGTAGGCGATCCATCGATTTTGATAATAATGTCTCCAGCGATGATACCCTTATGCTTAGCTGGTGAATCATCTATTGGAGATATTACAGTAAGTTTCTTATCTCTTTCGCCAAGGTTTATGCCGACACCCCCATATTTTCCTCGAGTAAGAAGGTCAAGGCCTTCTTTTTCATCTTCTTCCATGTAAACGGTATAAGGATCAAGGTCATCAAGTATATTATTGATAACAGTTTTGGTGAATTTCTCCGTATCCAGGCGATCAGCATATCGTGTAATAAGCGATTTATATACCTCATTGATCAAGCGTTGTGAACGGGCCAGTTCACGGTATACATCTGATTTTGTTAACGCCAGCGAAAATAGACTGATCGCAATAACTGCTATTGAAAGAACGCTGATTCTAATGAATTTTTTATTGTACGGTTTCAAGATATAAACTTTCTCCTTATCATCTCATTCAATACCTTTTGGTGAATATCATCTATTTCACCATACCCATCCAGAATAACATAGCGATCATTGAATCTTTCTGCCAATTCGTGATAGGTTTTCCTGACCCGGGCTTGGAATTCAATTCCTTCACCCTCAATGCGATCCTTATTGCTATCCAGCCTTCTTAAGGCCTCCTCAGATCGTATGTCTACGAAAAATGTAATATCTGGAAGCAATGTAAAGGTAGCATAATTATTCAGTTCAATGAGCCATTCAATATCCAGGTTTCGCCCACCGCCCTGGTAGGCCAATGTCGAGTCACTATACCGATCGGCGATTACAAATTTTCCCTGATCCATATTGGGAATTATAACATCCTGCGTCAATTGGGCCCTGCTGGCTGTCATCAATAGTGATTCGGTCCGATCACCCATTTGACCAGAACTGCTGTGCAGTAATATCTCACGTATCGACTCAGAAATATTTGTGCCGCCTGGTTCACGAACTAAAATAGTTTCCACGCCAGATTTGTTCATGTACTCCAGCAATAACCTGGCCTGGGTAGATTTACCACAACCATCGATTCCTTCAAAGGTGATGAATTTCGCGTTATTTGAAGAAGACATTTGGATCTGGCTTTCCGATGATTAACACTATTTCTCCTCGAGGTTCATGCTTAGAAACATACGATAATAACGTAGAAACTGTTCCACGAATAATTTCTTCGTTCATTTTTGTCAATTCCCGGGTTACAACCGCGGGGCGGTCTCCGATAATTTCACCGATGTCCTGTAATGTTCGCTTCAACCGGCGGGGACTTTCATAGAATACGATTGTTGCCTGTTCATCTTTCAGGGCATTCAACCGTTTTTTACGACCTTTTTTAGGTGGTAAAAACCCTTCAAAAAGAAACCGATCTGAGGGCAGACCGGAGGCAATAAGACCCGCCAGCACAGCAGCGGGGCCTGGAATAGTTTCTACCTTAATGTCTGCGGTGATTGCCGCCCGGGTCAACTTATATGCAGGATCACTAATCCCTGGGGTACCGGCATCGCTGATCACAGCCACATCTTTACCATCATTGAGATGGGCGATGATTTGGGGTATACGTGTGAACCGATTATATTCGTAATAGCTGATAAGTGGTTTTTTTATCCCGTAGTGATTCAACAATTTCTTTGAATGACGTGTGTCTTCAGCAGCGATTAACGAGACAGCAGAAAGGGTTTCCACAGCCCGATAGGTTATATCTTTCAAATTCCCAATAGGAGTAGAAACAATGTACAGCGTACCGGAAGTTTTGGTCACAATCGAGCGATAGCTCTCCTGATAATATCATCAGCAAGATCTATCTCTTCCCTGGTAATATTCAGATGGGGTCGGAAACGGATCGCTTTCTTCCCTGAACCAAGGATCAAGGCACCCTCAGCAATGATCAAGTCCGCCAGATTATCCCGCGCAGTACCATCAGGCAAATCAAATGCTGCAAACAAACCACGACCGCGAACATTACTTACTAAGCCATCAAAATCAGCTTGAATATCATGGAGTTTCGCTACTAGATAATCTCCATTGGTAGCGGCCTGGTCGACTAGGTTTTCTGCCGCAATTATTTCCAGATATAAGGTTATTCGTACCATATCCACAACGTTGCCACCCCAGGTTGAATTAAGGCGGCTAGACTCATGAAATACATTATTTTCCACTTCATCAACCCGTTCTCCGGCAAAGATACCGCAGATCTGCATTTTCTTGCCAAAAGCGATGATATCAGGCCGCGCAGATGAATTGAAAAGTTGGTGGGCCCACATTTTCCCTGTAACACCTACGCCTGTCTGAACCTCATCGTAAATAAGCATAAACTCATGTTCGTCAGCCAGGGCCCGCAGTTCTTGAAGAAATTCACCTCGAAAATGATTATCTCCCCCTTCTCCCTGGATCGGCTCGATAATCAATGCAGCGATCTCATCTGGATTTTCAGCAACCGCGGACTTGATCTGGTTTATGGCAGTTGCTTCCGCTTTAAGGACCTGTTCCAGACTTTCATCAGTTAGGGGAAAGTGCAGCTTCGGGTTATCAATTCTGGGCCAATCAAATTGCGGAAAATACAATGTTTTGCGGGGGTCGGGCGAATCAGTTAAACTCATGGTATAGCCTGTTCTGCCATGGAAACACTCTGTAAAATGGATGACTTTGGATCCTTTTTCCCCTTTTCCAGCTGCCAGGTTTTTGCGCACTTTCCAATCGAAAGCTGTCTTCAGAGCATTTTCTACACCTAAAGCACCACCTTCGACGTAAAACGAATACGGTAAATAGTCCGGTTGAGCGATACGGCCAACAGTATCCACGAATTCTGCCATTTGCGTCGAATAGATGTCTGAATTCGTAATTTTATTGAGTGCAGCAGCAGCGATTCGTTCCCGGTTTTCCAGCAAGGTCGGATGATTATAGCCCACCGGCATGGAGGCAAACATGGAAAAAAGATCCAGATACTCCTTACCATCTCGTGCGTCTACCAGCCAGGATCCATGGCTCTTTTTTAGGTCAATTACTTGATCCATACCATCAGCAAGCATATACTTGCCAATTGTCGCATGTACATTTCGCGCATCAATCATCTATAATATTCCTTCTCTATAATTACTAAATATCGAACGTGATGCCTTGCGCCAAAGGCAGATCATCACTCCAATTGATAGTGTTGGTTTGTC
>CAJWGZ010000104.1 GCA_913041075.1 uncultured Fidelibacterota bacterium
AACAAATTTAATTTTTCTAGTATCTATTTGCTTTATTAATATTGTGAATGGTCAGGTGAAACCTGTTGATGCAGGCCAGACTATTCACCATAAAACGCCAAAAGTATTTCTACTAAAAGGCGCTACTATTATTCCTGAACCGGGAAAAGTTATTGCGGAAGGTGAAATAGTAATCCGTGATGGTCTAATCGAGTCAGTCGGGAAAAATGTAGAACACCCCGCAGATGCCTATGAAATCGATCTTTCGGGAAAACACGTTTACCCTGGATTCATTGAGCCTTATTTTATCCAGGAAGAAGAAAAATCAATGGATCGACCACGTGGGAATCAGCAGAAACAAAAACCTAAAGAAATAGCTACTGCAACTTCACATTGGAACCCCAAAGTTACACCGGATCGCCATGTTCTTGAGAGTTTCACCCTTGAAGAGAAACAAACTGAAAACTTAAGGAATCTGGGGTTTACCACAGCTCACGTTGTACCCAGTTCTGGTATCTTCCGCGGGCAATCAGCACTTATCCATCTTGGTGATTGGTCACCAGGTTCTATAATCAAAGAAGCTGGACCCGCACAAAGTATAGGCTATGAGTATGGGTCTTGGAGCGATCCAGCATATCCAAATTCTCTGCTTGGGGCTGTAGCCCTCATCCGTCAGACCTTTTATGATGCGCAATGGTATGATGCTGCCTGGAAAGTATATAAACGATATCCGCAAAATAATGATCAACCGGAAGAAGACAGGGCTCTTACTGCCTTGAACATTCATTTAAAGAATAATAATGCTTTTTTGTTTGAAACAGGGGAAGAACTAGCGGCATTGAGAGCAGGGAAAATTGCTGAGGAATTTGATCTGAATTTATGGCTGAAGGGTAATGGGTATGAATACCGTAGACTTGAGGAGATCAAAGAGCTAAAAAGTTTTATTATCCTGCCTTTAAACTTTCCCAAAAAACCAGACGTAGCTACCTGGGAAGCGGCTCTTCAGGTGTCCAATGAAGAACTCCGACATTGGGATATGGCTCCCGATAACGCGCAGAGAATGGGGGAAAAAGGTATCCCTTTCGCACTAACAACAAGCGACCTGGATGATAAAAAATCATTTCGCAAGAATCTATTGAGATCTGTGGATCGAGGTTTTTCCAAAGATGGTGCCCTTGCCAGCGTCACGGTTACACCAGCAAAATATCTTGGACTTTCGGAAGTGCTGGGAACACTGGAAAAGGGCAAGATTGCGAACCTAATGGTTACCAATGGAGATTATTTTGACCAAAAAACAACAATAGAATCCGTTTGGATAGAAGGTTTGGAATATTTGCTCAGATCCACGCCCGATGCAGATGCTCGTGGAACCTGGTTAATACAGTGGAGCTTTGGAGAAGAAGTCAGGAATGATTCTTTGAAGATTACTGGAGAACACGAAAAACCAAAAGGAAAACTGATTGCCAGTGAGGCAACGATTCCACTAAAGTCTGTATCCCTAACTTCAAATAATTTATTCGGTTTCTCAATAAAAGGTGATTCTCTGAATCTCGCTGGGATAGTGCGATTCTCCGGAACAATTATTAATGACTATGCTGAGGGCCAGGGTCTTACACCCAATGATGAAATTATCAGCTGGTCTGCACAGCTGGTGGCGCCAGACAAAAATGATAAAAAAGATAGAAAAAAGAAAACAACGGAAAAAGCCAGTACTCTTGTGGTGCGTTATCCAGAAGGTGCTTTTGGTCTTGAGGTAAAACCTACTCAGCCAGAAATAATACTGGTGAAAAATGCTACAATCTGGACGATGGGACCAAAAGGTATCTTGGAAAATAATGATCTGCTGGTAAAGAGTGGTAAGATCTGGGAAGTAGGAAAAGACCTGAGTATTTCACCCACGGTAAAAAGTTCCGTAGTTATCGATGCAAAGGGTAAGCACGTAACTCCAGGTATCATAGATTGTCACAGCCACAGTGCTGCATTCTCTATCAATGAGGGCTCGCAATCTGTTACAGCGGAAGTAAGGATCCAGGATGTATTGAACAGTGATGATATTAATATCTACCGCCAACTTGCCGGTGGACTGACAACGGCCAACATACTCCACGGATCTGCAAATTCAATTGGTGGACAAAATGCAGTTATCAAATTACGTTGGGGGTTGCCTCCAGATGGTATCCTGTTTGAAGGGGCGCCAAAAGGGATCAAGTTTGCGTTGGGAGAAAACGTGAAACGCGAACGTAGCTGGGGTCGTTACCCAGAAACAAGAATGGGAGTTGAACAGGTTATCCGGGATGCATTTACCGCTGCAGTAGAATACAAAAATAATCTGGGCTCTCGAATGCGCGGAAAAGGCGGAAAATTAATTCCAGTCCGCCGGGATCTTGAGTTGGATGCGCTTGTAGAAATTCTGAATCGTGAACGGTTGGTTCATTGTCACTCCTATCGCCAGGATGAAATTCTTATGCTAGTGCGGGTTGCACAAGATTTTGGCTTTAAAATTGGCACATTTCAGCATGTACTTGAAGGGTATAAAATTGCAGAAGCAATCGCTGAGATTGGTGCAGGAGCCTCTACATTTTCAGATTGGTGGGCCTATAAGTATGAAGTGGTGGATGCCATCCCTTATAATGGTCCACTCATGGAAAATGCTGGTGTGGTTGTTTCCTATAATTCAGACAGTGGTGAGTTAGCCAGACGACTGAATACTGAAGCGGCCAAAGCTGCAAAATACGGCCCCATGAGCAGGGCAGATGCTTTCAGATTTGTTACCATCAATCCTGCCATACAATTGGGTATTGATGACAAAGTCGGCTCACTGGAAAAAGGAAAAGATGCCGATTTCGTTATTTGGAGCGGCGACCCCCTATCGATGTACAGCGTTTGTGAGCAGACATGGATAGATGGTACCAATTATTTCGATCTGGACCGGGATATTAAAGTTAGAAAAAAAGTTAAAGAAGAACGAAACCAGCTAATCCAAAAGATATTATCCTCTGAGGAAGAAGATTCTCAGTATGATTCATTTAAACGAGGCAGACGCCGTGGTCCAAATGAAGTTGAAGCGTACAGTTGTATGGGAGGAGATCTGCAATGAGAAATTATGTAAATATTATCCTAATAATCGTCATCAATTATTCTTTCGCTTCTGATCAGGTGCCTGCTCCCGAGCAAAAACACCCCATACTCCTGAAAAATTGCAATATTCATACCGTTTCTGGTGAGGAGATCCGGGGTGGTTCGATTCTTTTTGAGAAGGGCATAATCACAGGCGTGGCTAGTCGCATAGCAAATTTGCCTGAAAACACAGAAATCATTGATCTGAAAGGTAAACATGTCTATCCTGGCCTGATCGCTGCCGCCAGTGTGATAGGTTTGACCGAAATAGGTGCAGTGGCTGTTACCAGGGATTTTTCCGAACGCGGAGAGGTAAATCCTAATGTGCGGGCTGAGGTTGCCTACAATCCTGATTCTGAGATCATACCCGTTACGCGGTCCAATGGGATCACACTGGCCCATTCCTGTCCAACAGGTGGCATTATATCCGGCACTTCTGCAATCATGATGCTGGATGGCTGGACCTGGGAAAAAGCCATATTAAAAGCGCCTGCGGGACTCCACATCAACTGGCCAAACATGGGGGCAGTAGGGAGATGGGGACACAGGGTAAGTGAAGAAGATGCTGCAAAACGGCGCGAAGAAACTCTGAAAAAACTTGATTCCGCATTTGATGAGGCACGGCGTTACCTTGTAGCGAAGCAAGCTGATACAGGGTCAGGTATTATCAAGCACAATAAAGACTTGCGCTGGGAAGCAATGGTCCCTGTGTTGAAAAAAGAAGTACCTGTTTTTATGCATGCCGGTGAGATTCGCCAGATTATTAGTGCGGTGGAATGGGCAAATCGTCAGAATGTGAAGATTGTCATCGTGGGTGGATATGATGCTTGGCGTGTGGCTGACCTACTTAACAAATACAAGATTCCTGTAATTTATGAAGGAGTGAATTCACTGCCTCGAAGACGGTGGGAAGATTTTGATACTCCCTTCACCGCGCCCCTAAAGATGTATGAAGCAGGTTTGAAGTATTGTATCTCTATGGGGACTGGTGGAGCCTCCAATCATAGAAATACTCCATACGAGGCATCAAAGGCAGCTTCGTACGGTTTACCTAAAGAAGAAGCGCTTAAATCAGTTACACTTTATCCTGCAGAGATCCTTGGTATTGCCGATCGAGTTGGTACACTGGATAAAGGCAAAGATGCCACTCTCATGATTACTGATGGAGATCCCCTGGAGATCACCACCCAAGTGGAACAAATCTATATCCAGGGCAAAACGATTGATATGAGCGACCATCACAAGGGTCTATATGCAAAATATAAAGAAAAGTACAGGCAACTGGGAAAGACCGAATAAAACT
>CAJWGZ010000105.1 GCA_913041075.1 uncultured Fidelibacterota bacterium
AATAAATCACCATGGGCATTTGACAATTGCTAGAGGATCGTCGCAGTTAACTGAAGAAGATACAGTCCTTGTATTTGCGAAGAATTCCGTTACCGATAAAGTACGGAAATTATTCCTCGCCTAATGAATATAAAGACGATTCTTAATATACTTAGCGCTCTATTAACTATTTTAGGGCTAACTATGCTTTTCCCGGCATTTGTATCATGGTTATATGATGAATCTGATGTCATATTCTGTTTGCAATCTGCTGGATTAGCAGTAGTTATCGGTTTACCAATCTGGTT
Source organism: uncultured Fidelibacterota bacterium (assembly GCA_913041075.1). Lineage (GTDB taxonomy): Bacteria > Fidelibacterota > Marinisomatia > Marinisomatales > TCS55. The sequence goes on from CAJWGZ010000105.1 coordinate 288, forward strand.
CATGTCACGCAAGAGTCGAAAGCTTCGTAACCGGGACGGATTTATCATTGTAACATTTTCCTGGATCATTACAGCGCTTGCTGGTGCATTACCATTTTATATATCCGGTGCTATACCAAATTTTACGGATGCATTTTTTGAAGCAATGTCTGGAGTAACGACGACTGGTGCTTCAATTTTAGGTAACCAACAAACTTTACCCCATTTACAGTATGGGATTGAAAGTTTATCTCATGGTCTATTATTCTGGAGATCTTTTTTGCAGTGGATAGGAGGTATGGGAATCATACTGTTCACCATAGCTATTCTACCCTTACTTGGGGTTGGAGGGGTGCAATTATTCAAGGCTGAAGTACCTGGTCCGGTTACTGATAAGCTTAGACCACGTGTGAGAGAAACAGCAAAATTGTTGTGGATAGTTTATTTAGGAATTACTGTTTTAGAAATATTTTTACTGGGTATTAGTGGCATGGGTTGGTTTGATGCCATTTGTCATTCATTTACTACAATGCCAACAGGAGGATTTTCCACAAAAAGTTCCAGTATTGCGGCATTTAATAGTGGAACTATTGAATATATAATCATAGTATTTATGATAATTGCCGGCACCAATTTTTCACTTCATTTCAGGGCAATATCGGGCAATTTTAATAGTCATATTACTGATAAAGAATTCAAGGTTTATTTCTCTTTAATATTTTTTGTGACAGCAATAATATTTTTACGGTTAGCGCTACATGGTGAATTAAGTGAGGAAAATTTTCGCGCTTCCTTATTTCAAACTGTTTCGTTAATAACAGGTACAGGCTATTACAGTGCTGATTACGAACTCTGGCCTTATTTTGCACAAACCTTGTTACTATGTTTAATGTTTGTTGGAGGGATGGGGGGCTCAACGAGTGGTGGAATGAAAATAATTCGGGTATATGTATTATTCAAATATATGGCTCTTGCGACCCAGCGTATGCTGCATGCAAAAGCAATTATTCCGATACGAATAGGTAATCGTTTTATATCAGAAGACGTAATTCGTAACACGTTGGGATTTTTCCTTTTTTATATATCAATTTTTGTTTTTACTACCATTGCTTTAACTCTGATGAATGTAGACATGGAGTCTGCTATTGGGGCTGCGGCCAGTGCAATTGGAAATATTGGTCCCGCGATAGCAGATTTTGGACCAACCGATAATTATGCTCTTTTGCCAGATTTTGGTAAATGGCTGCTTACATTCTGCATGTTGCTAGGCAGACTTGAGATCTTTACTATAATTGTGATTTTTAGCAAGGTTTTTTGGAAGTAACGGAGAGTATTTATGAGTTTAATTAAGATTAATAATGAAAATGGAATATCTGAGATCACTATTGATAGACCAGAAGCACTTAATGCAATGAATCAGGAAGTGGTTGCTGAATTTTCAAGTGTGCTTCAGGCCGCTTTATCTGATAAAGAAACAGGTATTATTATTATTACTGGTGCCGGGGACAAGGCATTTATTGCAGGTGCAGATATTAAGGCGATGCAAAAAATGACCGCGGAAGAGGCGCTGATTTATGGAAAAGCAGGACAAAAGTTAACGATGCTTATTGAGTCCTCGCCGAAACCTGTTATTGCTGCTGTGAACGGTTTTGCATTGGGTGGCGGATGTGAAATTGCCATGGCCTGCCATATCCGAATTGCGTCAGAAAATGCTAGTTTTGGTCAACCTGAGGTAAAACTTGGTCTATTACCAGGATGGGGTGGTACGCAGCGTTTACCAAAAATAATCGGCGTTGGGCGAGCGAATGAACTTATTACCACTGGGAAAATAATTAATGCTGAAGAAGCACTGCGAATCGGTTTAGCAAACGTTATTTATCCTCAAGATGAATTACTATCTAGCGCTCGAAAAATGGCGTCCACTATTTTGCGGAATGGTCCGCGAGCAATTGCATCATCGTTACATTGTATTAAGGAAGGACTGTCCGTACCGATAAAAGAAGGAATGGAAATTGAGGCGCAGGAATTCAGCAAACTTTTTCACCATGATGAACGGTTGGAAGGTCTTACTGCTTTCATAGAGAAAAGACCGGCTGATTTCAGAGATTAGCAAATAATATGGCAATATACACCACTCGGTATGCTGACGCATTTGACTATTCATTCAAAGAACCGATAAAAAATCTATTTGAAATAAAATTAATTCAACTGAAGTAAGATAGATGGAATTAAGCTTTACCAGCTATCGACTGAATTGTACCCATCCGTTTGGAATTTCACGAAGCACTAATGATTATTATGATATTGTTTATGTGTACTTATCAGGTGCAGGTATTACAGGAAAGGGAGAAGCTGCACCTTCTGCAAGATACGGTGAAACAAATGGCCGGGTAATAAAGCAGCTTAATTGTATAGATGAGGTACCAGATGAGTCAATGTCAGTAGAAGACGGTGATATATGGTGCAGTGATCACTCTGGCGGAATAAGTGCCTTACAGGCGGCATTGAGCACGGCATGGTTAGATTGGTGGACACAGAAAGAGAAAGTTTGCCTTGCTGATTATTTCAAGTCTGAGAAGGAAAATATGCCTTTAACATCTTTTACAATTTCAATTGGTGATTTGAATTTGATACCACAAAAAATAGCAGAAGCAGCACCATATCGAGTTCTCAAGATAAAATTAGGATTAGGTTTACAGGATGACCAGCAAATAATTAAGCTTATCAGAGCTGAAACGGATAAATTAATCCGGGTTGATGCGAACGAAGGATGGGATCTGGAAACTGGATTAACCATGTGTAAATGGCTCGCAGATCACCATGTAGAGTTCGTAGAACAGCCTTTTAAGGCTGATAATTTGCATGATACAGCTGCATTACGGAAAAAATCACCATTACCCCTTATAGCTGATGAGAACAGCATTGTCGCTGCAAATATACCTGATATAGCTCATGCATTTGATGGAGTAAATATCAAATTGATGAAATGCGCATCACTTTTGGAGGGGAAGCGCATGATTGATAAAGCCCGTAATTATGACCTGCAAATAATGCTGGGTTGCATGGTTGAATCCGCAGTCGGGATTACAGCTGCAGCTCATCTAGCTCCCCAGGTTGATTACGCTGACCTTGATGGTAATTTGCTTATTGATAATGACCCTTATAACGGTGTGCAAGTAAAGGATGGCCGACTGATTCTTCCCGACGGAAATGGGTTAGGTGTCGTTTTAGATTCTAGCTATGAAAAGAACTGGCCAGAACTAAAATGAAAATATTGGGGATAGAACATATTGGTATCGCTGTAAAAGATTTGGATACGAATGCGCCATTTTGGAAACATGTGTTAAAAATATCGCATAAAGGAACGGAAACTGTGGCGCAGGAAGGTGTCACAACAGATATCTATGACACTGGCAGTGGCAAGGTCGAACTGTTAAAATCAACTGTTTCTGGATCCGTTATTGAGAAATTCCTGGAAAACCGCGGCGAAGGAATTCATCATGTATGTTTTGAAGTAGACAATATAAATAAAGCAATAATAGAACTTAAAGAATTAAATATTGATGTAATATCTGATCGTCCTACAGTCGGTGCTGAAGGGTATAATGTGGTCTTTATACACCCAAAAAGCACCGGTGGGGTACTAGTGGAATTGGCGCAAAAAAATAATTAGCTAATTTTTTCTTTTTCTAAAACTTCTGTTTCTTGCAAAATCAATTCCCAGGCCTTTAAAACATGTTCCCATGTCGTTTTTGTTTGACCGATAGAAAATCTTAAGGTGTATTTATTATTTAACTTGGTATGAATTAAGTAGAGTTTACCGCTATCATTTAGCCTTTGGACGAGTGTTTCATTGAATTCATCTGAACCTTTATAACGGAAACAAACCAGGTTTAGTACGGTTGGTGCCATTAATTCAAAACGATCGTCTTTATTAATCTTTTCTGTAAGCGCTTTTGCTGATTCCATATGCTGTCTTATGTGTGCTTGCATTCCCTTAATTCCATAATTGCGAATAACGCTCCATAATTTTAGAGATCGGAAACGTCTACCCAGCGGTATCTGCCAATCTCTATAGTCAAATACAGAATTTGATTCACTTGCTTT
>CAJWGZ010000106.1 GCA_913041075.1 uncultured Fidelibacterota bacterium
GCTGATTCACTGTACGATTGGGCCATGAAACAGGATTCGCACCGTGATATGATTCGCAAAACTGCGATTCGATCTTTACGCAAATATAATGCCAGTAACTATAAAAGACTTAAAGCTTTACTTGAATATGGGGCAGCGCCTTGGTCATGTCGCTCAACAGTGGTTTCAACCATTGGCAGGCACACCAAAAAACACCCTGAACTAATATCCACTTTTGAAGAATTATTGGTTGATCCCAATCGTAATGTGCGTACCACAGCTGCACGGTTATTGAGCCACCACGGCGATGAATCTCAGGTTACGAATCTGGAAAATCTCATTGTCCGCGATCCGATAACTGAACGTTATGTCACACCCCTGATTGCTCGTTTAAAAGGTGAAGAACCGGCTGGAGAACCGATCCCATCAATAAAGCACGAACTACTGGAAATCCGTGATCGCCTGGACAAACTTATCAAAGCGCAGCAGGATTAACAGTATTTGGTTTCCATCTGGCTCATTCCAGCCCCGGCAGATGCACAATATCTTCAAGGGATCATAAACAACCTGGCCGCTACTTATCAAGCTCCTGTTTTCAATACCCATTGTACCTTATACAGCCCGACCGATCTTCCGGCATTAGAGATAAAGAAAATTCTGGAACAATCTGCAAATAATATGGAATCTTTTTACGTTAAAAAGGCAACGATTAGCCACACGGAAAATATATGGAAAACAATATTCATCGAATTGTTAAAATCACCAGAATTGGAACAACTGCAGCAAGCGGTTATTAGCCAATTCCCTAACGGACAACCCTATGAATTTTTGCCCCACATCAGTTTGCTATACAAGGAAATGTCTGATAAGAAAAAAGAGGATATTATTCGTAATTTACAGGTGAAAAATTCTTTTAAAATGGATAAGATAGCTGCTATGCGAACTGGTCCAAATGTGGATAATTGGGCAACAGTTGTAGAAATACCATTTCATGCTTGAATCAAAAACTACAATTCTGGTAATTATCGATGTACAGGGTAAACTTGCCCAGATCATGCACGACCGGGAAGATCTGGTCAAAAATCTGCAAATTCTTATTAGCGGTGCAAAATTGTTGGAAATCCCGATTATCTGGATGGAACAGTTGCCTGATAAGCTGGGTCCAACCATTCCTGAGATCCAGGAACTGCTGCCGGATATCGAGCCGATTGTCAAGGATGTATTCAGTTGTGCTAGGAATGAAGAATTCAATGGGCGCTTGCAGGAATTGCATGGCCATGACATTATTCTGGCCGGCATTGAGTCGCACGTTTGTGTTTACCAAACAGCCATGGACCTTTTGGGTCAGGATTTTACGGTTCATGTGGCCGCAGATGCAGTCTCATCCCGCACGGATAGCAATAAACAACTGGGGTTGGAGCGTATGCTTCTTGAGGGTGTAGTCCAAACGAGTGTGGAAATGGTGCTCTTTGAATTACAGGGCGTAGCCACTGGTGACCGCTTTCGTGAACTAGCTAAATTGGTTAAGTAAAATAATTGATTGACACTTTTTTTGTTTATAACGTAAGTTGGTTTAAATGTTGAAGAAGATCACTGCCGTTGGTTTAATCACTTTATTCGCAGGAATGACTGCTGCACCGTTCATCCCACTAGATGACTGCAACATGCCTTGCTGCGCGGCCATTGCAACATCATGTTGTGAGATGGATAGAGACATAACCTGTGCGACTATGTCCGACTGTGGGTCATCGGTCTTTATGCTGATCGTGTCAGGACCCTTTCATAAGTCAGAGCTAAAATCTTCTGATATCTTCAGCCAACGATTTGTTACAGATCTTGGTATCCCCAAGATCGAAACGAACTACATTGCCTGCCTTGGGAATTTTGATCCTGGGCCCATAGCTTCCCTGAATCTGCCCCTCCTGATCTAGATAACTCCCACATCATTGATACTGCCCTATGAGAGGGGTGGTGTAATCCATTGAAAGGAGATTATCTTGAATACCAATATTATACATAGATTTATTTTACCCATCACAATGCTGGGACTGGTCAGTGCGCAAACCGTGGTATTAAATGACAAAACAATAACCATCTTAAAAGATGAGGTCGTACTAGAAGTGAGTGGTTTGGTTTGTTCATTCTGTGCTACTGGACTGCAGGGTGGATTGTCCTCGTTAAAGTATGTTGACGGAAAAAAATATAAGAATGGTGTATTTGTTAATGTAGAGTATCAATATGCTGTCATTGCGGAAATGATTGACCATGATATCAATGTTGATGAAGCCATAACAATGATCACCAAATCCGGATATGAGGTGCTATCTGTTTATACAAACAGAACTGGAGAAAAGATCGAAGTAAGGAGATTTGAGGCCAAAAAAGATGAAAAATAACCCTTTCATCCTTGGTTTGATCGGTGCGCTGGTTTTTGCGCACCAGCCGGTCATGGATATGGCGCCCCGCTGGAACGGGGGATATGGCTTCCAGGTTCGCTATGAAAGATTTGGTTCGGACCGTACCATCCATGAACAAAATATCCTCTCTAGCTATTTTCAACAGACCTACTGGCTGGAGGGTGTCTATACTTGGCATAGAGCCAAGCGAATCACTTTCAAACTGCCTTATCATATGATTGAGCGTCAGGATGCTGATCTTGTGGCAAAAGCTAAATCATTCGGCGACCTAATCCTGGCTGTGCCACTAAAGAAATACACCAACTACAAGCGAAGGACACAGAATTTTGGTTTTACCCCACAAATAAGGATCCCCTTAAATGAAGAAAAAACCAGTGCTTCAGGTTACCTTGGTGGCGGTATTAGCTTGTCGTACAGTTCTGAATCATTTTCATTCTACCAACTGTATGATGTTTTCGGCTGGATATATAATGAAAAGGACCCGCTCCTTGGCTTGGACATCAACCTGGGCATTCATCCATACCATGATAATACCTCCAATACAGGTCTTTTCGCTATGTGGGATATAACCGGGCGTTGGCAAGAAACTTCTACGAGAATCCTGACTGGGCCGGTATTTATGACATACCGGCAAAATATTATGGTTCGTCTCGATGTGAAGCTCCCAATGGTAGAAAACGGAAAAAAAACCCAATTATCAAAGGGGCTATTTATGAATGTGGGCATCGGGTTTGTGTTTTAACAGTATGGGAAAACAGATGCGAGGGGTTCTCTTTCGATTCATTAATTTCTATTTTTGCATTAAATTCACGACCAGAATCATTTGTTGAATTAGTTATATAACATGAAGGGGAAGATTATGAACAAATACATGATTATTTTTGGTTTAGTCCTCGGTTTAATTGCCGGTTGTGGTAGTAAATCGGAGAATAAATCTGCTGAAATTGTGTTAAACACAATTCAGTGCGGCATGTGTTCAGATAAAATTGCCAGTAGTCTGGGTACGTTAGAAGGAGTAGTCAAGGTGGATGTAGATCTGGAAAAGAAAGTTGGTAAAGTGGTCTACAAAGCAGGTGTTATCGATTTAGGCGTTATCGAAAAAGCGATTGCTGCTGTTGGGTATGATGCCAATGATACACCGGCAGAACCAAAAGCCTATTCCGGACTAGATATGTGCTGCAAAGTCCCTGGCAAAGAATAAGACTTGCTTAGAGGCCCCAAATGGGGTTCTTTTTACTGAATTTACGCTGACTGTAATTCTTTTGTCATTGCCGGGTCTAGCCGTTAATTTCCCCGGCTTATTTGGAACCAATATATCCATATCCAAATATCCATATTTTATAGAATATGTTTGATCAAATAACAGAACGATTTGACACTGTGTTGCGCAATCTGCGCGGCCTCGGTAAGATTACGGATAAGAATATTCAGGAAACGGCTCGTGAGATTCGTCGTGTACTCTTAGAAGCAGATGTGAATTTTCAAGTCACCCGTGATTTTGTAAAACGGGTGCAGGATCGCTCTTCGGGGACAAAAGTTCTTAAATCAGTGAAACCAGGGGAACAGTTTATCAAGATTATCCATGATGAACTGGTAACACTTTTTGGCAAAGAACCTGTCCCATTGGAATTCGCCAAAAAAGGCCAGACCATAATCTTAATGGCTGGCTTGCAAGGTTCAGGTAAAACTGCCACCTGTGTAAAATTAGCCAACCGGCTTAACGATCAAGGCAAGTCCGTTCTACTGGTCGCAGCAGATGTCTATCGTCCCGCTGCGATTAAACAGTTACAGGTACTTGCCGAGGAAATTACTGTACCAGTGTTTGAAATGGGGCAGGATGACCCGGTGAAGATTTGCACTGCTGCCATTGAAGAAGCGGCTCTATCAAAAATTGATTGTGTTATTCTGGATACAGCTGGTCGTCTTCACGTAGACGGTGAAATGATGGTTGAGATTCAGCAAATTGCTG
>CAJWGZ010000107.1 GCA_913041075.1 uncultured Fidelibacterota bacterium
CCAAAGCAAAGAATGCATTCTACAGTGATGTTGATAATACGATAGCAATCGTTGCGCAAAGTGAAGCAGCCGGCTACGTCGGAGGATCAGTACCTGAAACAGCAACACATACTTCAGGAGAATCTGACGCTGTAATGAATTTGATCCCGGCTGACGCCTTTACCCTTGATTTCCTTGGTGATTCATTATCGCCCCAAGATTTCAAAAGTAAAGGTTATAGTTATGAAGCAACCTTTAATCAAACAATAGTTGGTGATACTGCAACGGTAAATTCCTGGAACATGGTTAATACATCGACAGGTGACACTGTTGTAGCAAATGATACTGATGTGGAATCTGGCCAACTAAAATATGTCGTGGATGGTTTTATTCCCGTATTTTCCTTAGGATCGTGGTCAGTCACCAGTTTTGACTCAGCAAAACAAACTGATAATCCGGACACAGCAGGCGCTATTTTATTCAGTGGCATTAATCCAAATTCCAATGATGGTACATGGGCTGGATTCGTTGAAAATACACCGTTGGATCCTCAACCGTCAGACAGGCCTGGTAGTGATTTACTGCAAAAAGATATTGAGTTTAGATTTACAAATGATGGTTCTATTGCTACCTATTTCAATGCAACTCTAAGTGTCATAGAGACAATAGATATACCCTTTGAGGTCTGGTCCGTTGAAGATAACGTACAAATAAATGCTGTTATTTATATGGCAGCTGGATCAAAGCCTATCTACGAAGAGGACGCTGAAAATCCAAGCCATTACAAATTCACCAAAAACTTCTTTGTAATGCCTGTGTATGAAGATTACACAGGCGTTGGCATGGCAGATTACTATACCAATACCAATATTGGATGGATGTTCCAATTCAACAAGAATGAAACTCTTTTTCAGCCTGGGGATATATTTAATGTATATTTTCGAAATCCTCTTTTACCTGGGGATGTCTATAACATAACAACCGAAGCTGATGATTATACCGTTACTGAAGGGGATTTAAATGAAATAGTTGTCGTTCCAAATCCATATAATGCTACGTCTGTTTACGAGCATATTGCATTCATACGGGAGGTTCAATTCATGGGTCTACCGGAACAATGCTTAATTCGAATTTTCAATACAGCTGGAGAATTGGTACAAGTAATAAAACATGATGTGAATAGTCCAGGTTACAGAGGTCCCAGTATTGAAGCCTGGGACTTACGTACATATAATAACCAGGAAGTTTCGTTTGGAGTATACGTTTTCCACGTTATCTCAAGCGATCAGGAATTCACAGGAAAGCTTGCGGTGATAAAATGAAGAAAAACATAATCATAGCTATTATTTCTTTAAACTGCAGTGTTTTTGCACAGTTTGATAATACGGGCACATCTGCTGCCAATTTTTTAAAGATTGGTGTAGGCAGCAGAGCCATGGCACTTGGTGGTGCCTTCACAGCTAGCGTAACCGATGCATCTGCACTGCACTGGAATCCTGCTGGCATTGCCCATGCCACGGATATACAGATTTTACTAACCCAATACAATTGGATCGCCGATATGAAACACAGTTATTTTGGCCTGGTTATACCTGTGGGTACAGTCGGCAATATCGGTATAAGTCTGAATAATTTGGATATGGGCGAAATGAACAAGACTACTGAGTTTGACCAGGATAGCGAAGTCGTTTTCCGTGCTTCTGATGTGGCCCTGGGGTTAGGATTTGGCCGAAAAATTTCGGATCGATTCACAGTTGGCGTACATGGGAAAATAATTCGAGAAACTATTTCCTTTTCCAGTGCTACCGCTTTTGGTTTCGATGTGGGTTCGCAATACCAAACAGGATTTTCTGGGTTAACGATTGGAATGGCTATAACAAATTTTGGAACTAAACTACAGCTTAAGGGTACAGATTTAAAAATTGATACGGACCCCTATGCAGATCAAGAAGCTAACCCGGATGTAATCGCACAATTACAAACGGAAGAATGGGCCTTACCCATGGCTTTTCGTGCTGGGTTCGCAATTACACCTGTTGGTCCAAATGCGCTTGTGAAAAATGATGCACTTGAAGCCACTGTTAGTATCGACTATTACGACCCGAGAGATTATAATCCATATTATGCTGGAGGCGTTGAAGTCAAAGTAATGGGTGGACTTTATCTGCGGGCTGGAATAGAAAGTAAATTTATTCAGTTTAGTGATGATGGAGATGACAGTATCGAATCTGGTGACCTACCTGATATGCTTGATAAAGACAATGCTCATGGATATACTAGTAAAACAGCCTTCGGTTTTGGCCTTTCATCAGCAATGTTTCCCTTTATCCCTTATAACTTTAGTGTAGATTATTCTGTATCTGATATGGGTGTCTTAGGGCTAGTCAATAGACTAACATTTTCGATCGGGCTTTAGTAATCTTGTATTATTTCAAAAGGGCCTTCAATTAGAAGGCCTTTTTTTTTAATTTAAAAAACATAGTATTATACACTAGATGAATAACCCCCAATCAACCCATTCTCAATACCTTGAAAGCCTATTTGATACTCAACCTAAAGCCAATGATCTTTTTGCAAAAGCGAGTCAGATAAAAGATTCAAACCCTAATCAGAAGGAACTACACGATTTTCTAGAATTAGGACATTTATCGATCGTAAATAAAACTATTTCCGAAGCAAATAAGATTGAAGAATGGTTCGAGATAATTCACGAATTAATACTTGAATCTAAATTAACAGTCGGCCATTTGATCAATCAACGAGCACGATATTATGGGGATAAAACATGTTTTCAGGAAATTGAAGGAAATCAAATACGAAAATTCACTTACCAGGAAACATGGGACCAAATTATTCAAATTGGTCAAGCGCTTTGCGCTATTGAATCAATATCAAATAATAATATCACGATTGGCATATTTACAGAGAATTCGATTCGTGGTGCGCTGCTAGACTTAGCTTGCCTTTCATTTCATATAACGATAGTACCCATTCCAGTTACGACTACTCCAGATCATCTGGCATTCATTATTGATAATTCAACCATTACACAATTATTTATTGGTGGACCATCGGTGCAAATTATTCTGAGAGAATCAAAGGTTGAACAAAAATCGTTGGATATCTATCACCTGGAGGACCCTGCAGAAGCAATTATCTTTGCCAAACCCTGGGAAAGTTTCATTTCACAAGCGGTTGATTCTGATGATATAAATGTGCTAAAACGTATCAACCAGTGTTCTATGCATGATCTTGCCACAGTAATGTATACCTCTGGAACAACTGATGAACCAAAAGGAATTGTTTTCACCCAAGAAAATATAGTTACCAAACGTTTTGCCCGTGCTTTGGCACTTCCCGATTTTTCATGTGACGATATATTCCTTTGCTTTCTACCATTGTACCATACATTTGGCAGATACTTTGAATTATTGGGGTCTATTTTTTGGGGCGCAACCTATACATTCGCTGAATCTCCATATTTTAAATCACTATTAAAGGACTTTTGTCTAATTAAGCCTTCTATTTTTATCAGTGTACCGAAAAGATGGATCCAATTGATGGAACACACAGATTCAATCAAACCCGTTAATGATGGAAAAGACAAAGAAATAAAAAATATCGTAAAAAAAATAACGGGCGAAAACTTGAAATTTGGGCTTTCAGCTGCTGGATATTTGGACCCTGATGTATTTCGTTTTTTTCAGAGTAACGGAATCAACCTTTTAAGTGGCTATGGTATGACCGAAGCAACTGGTGGTATTACGATGACACCTATTGATGAATACCAGCCTGATTCCGTAGGTGTACCATTACCCGGAATACAACTCACTTTAGCTGATGACGGAGAATTACTTATAAATGGGCCCTACGTATCTTCATCATATTTTGGGAATAATAACGGCTCTACTCTAGTTGATGGTTGGTTTCACACTGGGGATATATTTAACGAAAAATATGGTCATTATTATATAATTGACCGTAAAAAAGAAATTTATAAAAATAGTCGCGGTCAAACTATCTCACCCCAAAAAATTGAAAACATGTTCCAAGATTTCGATGGAATAAAATCAGCATTCCTTGTGGGAGATGGTTTAGAATTCAATACTTTACTTATTTATTCAGAGCCAGATAGTCTGCCTATGGATATTTCCAATGCAAGCTTAGTTACAATTCGTGAATACTATAGTTCTCTGGTTCAATCGGTGAATAGTTTCCTCGCGCCATTTGAGCGTGTGATCAATTTTGCAATTATTAAACGTGATTTTAATTCAGATTACGAATTGACACAAAAGGGGACATATAAACGAAAACAGATTTTGAAGAATTTCCACGAGATAATTAATCCCATGTATGAGAAAAATCATATCACCTTATCATA
>CAJWGZ010000108.1 GCA_913041075.1 uncultured Fidelibacterota bacterium
CGATTATGAACCTGATCAATGAGTATATCGCACGTTTGTTTAATGCTCTGCACCTCGTCAAATGGTTTATTTTCCAACAAAACAAATTCAATTTTCTGTTCTTTTGCAAGTTGCTCGCATATCGGAATAATTGTATCGCTCCCTTTATAATGCCGATTTGTAGGGCAATGACAAACACGGATCGGGTCATTCAATGCAACATTGGGTGAGAATTGATTCGTATCAAAAGGCAAAAACATATATTTCATATTGGGATGTTTATCAAGCAAATCAACTTCACTGGTCATATTTAATTTACTTACCTTGTCAATGGCCGGCAGTACGCCTCTGGTGCGTAAATCTTGTCCGTGATAAGTGCAGGCAATTGCCTTATTTAAATCGACAAGACGTTTCACAAAACTGCAATCCCGATAAAACTCAAGCCCCCATTCAAGATGGATTATATCGAAGCCTAATAATTGGTATTGTTCAATGGTTGGTTCTATTTTAAAATGCCATAGCCAATCGCGAAAACTAAAATACCATCTTTCCAATTTGGAGTGCGGATTCCATACTGGAGGGAAACCATTCTTTTCCTGGTAATCGCCCAACTGACCTCTATAAAACTGGTAATATTTATGGCGGCCAGTCATATACCAAGGTTTTGCCGTGACTAATGGCAGATTTAAGCATATGCCAGAATCAAAATCATTCCGCGCCTTAAAAAGTGTAACAAACTCACATTGATTACCTTGGGCTTCATGTGCTTTTTTCCATAAGCTTAATGTGCCAACGGTATTTTCAGGAGAGATATACAGGATTTTCATAATTTTTCTTGATTAAAGAAAATTGGAACCGGTTAGTTCCTGAATCATTTCAAGTTAGCAAAACGAAGGTTAAATACTAACCAACATCGATTAATCTTCATTGATGGTTTGAATCATAATGAAAGTAAATTTACAACCACATCAAATTCAATGAAGCTGTTAATTATACCATCTTGGTACCCATCTAATATCCACCCGGAGAGCGGTACATTTTTTCGGGAACGGGCGCTAATACTGCAACACCATGGTTTCAACATAACAATTGCCGCTCACATTGTACACTCTACCCGTGATGTGCTAAAATTCAAACCAGATCCAAATAATGGCATGCCAATAAGTGATAATGAAATGATTGTGTATAAAACAGAGGCGCTCAATTCCTACCCCAAGCTTCCTAAACAAGCATTCAAAAGTTATAAAAAATCAATTTCAGCATTGGTCCAACGTATCATCGCCAAACAAGGGAGACCAGACCTGGTATTTATCAATTCATCGCTTTTTGCAGGAGCGTCGCTGGCTAAATATCTTCATGAGCAATCAATCCCCTATATGGTTTCTGAACACCTGAAAGAATTTATCATTGCTGATAGATGGACAGCATTTCAAAAAATATGTATTAAAAATAGTTACAATTATGCTTCGCGAATAATCGCCACCAGTGCTGCATTAAAAAATAATATTCAGTCAGAATTTAATATTAGTGATGAAAAAATCGTGCTAATCCCTAATCCTGCGGATGTGCAATCATTCTCGCTAAGAACAGAAAATATTGAAGGCCCTTTCACATTTATTGCAATTGCTTTATTGCGCCAGGAAAAAAGGTTAGACATATTGATCAACGCCTTTGCTAAACTGATCGAAAAAATGCCTGATGCAGTCCTTACAATTGTCGGAGATGGTCCGGAAAAAGATAATTTGAAGCTATTATCACGAAAACTTAACATAAGCAAGCGTGTTAACTTTACCGGGTACCAGAGAAAACCTGCTGTGGCCGAAATGCTAAGGCACCATCATGTGCTGGTATTATCTAGTGAAGTGGAAACTTTTGGCGTCGCACTTGTGGAAGCGATGACAGCGGGATTGCCCGTAATAGCGACGCGCTGCGGGGGACCAGAATCAATTGTATCTCCAGACACCGGTATGCTAGTCAAGCGCAATGATTCGTTTAAATTAGCAAAGGCAATGCAGAAGATGATTGATCGCTACTGTACTTATGATCCCAATAAAATTCGCCATATTGCCCTTGAACAATATGGAGATAAAGCATATGTTGCCCGAATCACGGAGACAATCAGTTCGATTGTTCAGGCCAAACACTAAGGGATCGCCGAATCCAGGCTAGCTCGCTATGATTCAAAAACCCCACTATTGTTAAACCGACGGGATAAAATAAGGTTAACATTACTTTAACAAAAAGATCATGACTGCTAACATCATGCAATAAATAAACAGCAATCATTAGGATTGCAATTCTTAACAAGCGAGACCACTCATAAGCGATTGGATAAAGCTTGCGATTAACACTAAATAGGATCACCGCCATTACCATAAATGATATACAAGTAGCAATGGCAGCGCCAATCGCACCATAATACGGAATAAGATAAATGTTTAATCCTATGTTGCTTAGAGCACCAATAGCTCTAGTGCTTGCTACCCATATTGATTTTTCCTGTTGAAACACCCCTGGCAATTGCAACAAATATAAACCGTGGAATACATATCCAAGTGCGACCCAAGGCACAATATTTGTGGAAGCCCAATAAGCGACGCCATAAACTGTAATATTGCCTAACTGGATCCGAACTATATCATCCACCCAGACCAGTAAAATAATCCAGATAAATCCCAATATTGCCAGTACATACGTAGTAATTCTAGCAAATAACGGCTTTTGTTCAGTCGTACCACCTACTTTAAGGAAAAATGGTTGCCAACCCATATTAAATCCCATTACGATTAGCATCATTAGCATTCCCAATTTATACCCCGCACTGTAAACACCTACAGTAGTCAAGTCTGTCATTTCTTTCAGAATATAACGGTCAGCCAATTCCATTATCATCGCAAATATACCTGAAGGAAGAAAGGGTAGGCCAAAACGCATCATCTTTTTCCATGCTAATACAGAAATTGCAGATGATTTAATACGTTTTAGAATAGCGGGCAATGTCAGTAAAAAAAGACTCCCGGATACAATAAAGTTGCTTAACAAAACACCATATATTCCCATTCCCAATTTCAAGACAAACAACAAATTCAACGTCAGTGATCCCAATACATTCAGCAGACTATTGGTTATATATATATATGGTTTTTCTTCTGCACGGAAAATTAATTGCGGAATCGACCACATTATATCCAAGGCAATGATCCAGCCCACTAATGTCATCAACCTATTATCTGTTGACCCGAGAATAATCGGGCCCAGCCAACTCCGGAGCAGGGTTATTAATAACCCAAAACCAATTGATGTAACTAAAAACGAAAACCAAGCTGATGTTAAATAACCAGTTTTTTCTGATACATCAGACTGTACATATCGTTTCAAGAGAGCTGCATCCAGGCCATAATGCAACACAACACTCATGAACCCCATAAATGTATAGGCCAATGATATAACGCCATAATCATTTGGATTAAAAACGTTGGTATATAACGGCAGTAATAAAAAAGTGACAATTCGTGCCAAAATATGGCCAGCACCATAAATCAACGTATTAAACGTAAGTGCTTTTATCTCTTTTATCACAATTGATTAAAAATGATAATCCAGAGTGTCTCTGAAGATACCACTGGCACCAAATTTTTCTTTAAATTTGGCTAAGCCCATGTTTGGTTCTTCATTGACTGTAAAAATCCCAAAATCGAAAACAGAATAATTGTTTGATATTGCCCAACGAAAAATTTCATAGAACAATAAGTTAATTGGTCGATATTCCTGATAGTCTTCATCATGACTAATATAGAAAGCAAGAATTACATCATTATTGGCAATAAAATTCACTACTCCCCCAACCATAATATCCTTAACAAACGCTCCATTAAGTTGTACATGATCGGGGAATAGAGTTTGCAGATTCTTTAACTCTGCTACAGTATGCGTGGGTTCTACGCCATGACGCGTTTTCAGATTTTTCCGCAATATTTCATAAAATGATTCAATATCATCGGTCTGCCGTACATCCACGTCCATACGCTGTGCTTTGCGTACGGCTCGTCGATGTGCAGGATTAAATTTTGCCAAATTTTCTTCAATAGAATCTTCTAGAAATAAGATACTACTTACTTCCCGCTTCAAATATTGGTAGCCACATTGCAGAAGTGAAAAGTCAATATAATTTGATTGTCTTTTGTTATAAATAGTTGGTGGCAGGGTAATTCTTACCCCAGAAAATCCCTGGTTCTTGGCGTAACTATTAAGTGCCTCCACCAGTTCAAGTGCGTTAGCAATAGAAAGGTCTTCGGGTACTACAAATGATCCCATTGATGCACC